>NZ_JBITWL010000009.1:73605-173305 GCF_044543825.1 Gordonia sp. NPDC062954
GCACGCTGGCGCGGCCGGGCTGGAACTGACAGCCGCAGAACTGGCCGCGCCAGACGCGCCCCCCCCCCCCCCCGCCCGGCCCGCCCCCCCCCCCCCCCCCCCCCCCCCGCGGCGCGGTCGGTCGCGCGACCCGACTGCGAGATCGTCGCCGTCACCTCCACCATGGGGCCGGAGTCGATCGAAAGTCACTACGACGAAGCGCTTGCGGTGCCCGGCCTGCTGCGGGCCATCGCCGACAACCCCGGCGCCGACGGCTACCTCGTCGCCTGCTTCGGCGATCCCGGCCTCGACGCCGCCCGGGAAGTGGCCGACGCCCCGGTTCTCGGGATCGCAGAGGCAGCAATGCATCTCGCCGCCCCGCTGGGACGGACATTCTCTATCGTCACCACTCTCGACCGCACCATCGGCCGGGCCGTCGACCTGGTGGCGCATTACGGATTCGCCGGCCAGTGCGGCGGTGTACACGCCTGTGACATCCCGGTCCTGGAACTGGAGACCAACCCGGCCACCGCGGACATCCTGGAGAAGGCCTGCAGCGAGGCGCTGCGCACCGACGGGTCGGACGCCATCGTCCTCGGCTGCGCCGGGATGGCCGACCTCGCCCAGCGGATCGGCGCCGCCATCGATGCGCCCGTCATCGACGGCGTCGCCGCCGGCGTGGGGATGCTCGCCGCGCTGGCCGCGATGGGCGGACGTACCGGAACGGCTTCGGGCGAGTTCCGGGCACCGCCGCGCAAGCGCTACTCGGGCGCTTTGCAAGACTTCGAGATCAGCTGAGCCAATTGAGCACTCACACCCGCATCGTGACGTCGCGAGCCGCGGTGAGTGCCGACAACGCCTGTGGCACCAAAGCCATCGCCAACACCGCCATCGCGATGGTCCACGAGCCGGTTACATCGTGCAGCGCACCGATCAGGAACGGCCCCGCGGCGGCCACGACATACCCGATCGACTGGGCCATCCCAGACACCTGGCCGGTGACCGCGGTCGATGGACTACGCACCACCATGAACAGCAATGCCAGGCTGATCGACGCCCCCGGACCGGACATGACGAGCATGACCCACACAGTGGTGAGGTGATCGGTGCACAACAGGCCCACGAAACCGATCGCGCACACCGCCACCACGAGTAACGTCACCAGTCGTTGATCGGCGCGGCGACCGGCGACGATCGGGACCAGCAGCGACGCCAGTAATGCCACGACCTGCCCCAGCGCGAGAATCGTGCCTGCCTCGGCGGTGCTGCGTCCCTGGTCGATAAGGAACTGCGGCAGCCACGCGGTGAACGTGTAGAAGACCAACGATTGGGCGCCCATGAACACCGTGATCGCCCAGGCGATCCGGTTGCGCAGCAGCTGTCGCGATGTGCCGGCGACCACGACACGATGTACCTGCCCCAGCTGAGGCAACCAGACGATCAGCGCCAGGAGTACCAGCAACGTCCAACACGTCAGTGTCAGTTGCCAATTGCCATCCAAACGGGTGTCGATGGGCACGGTCAGGCCGGCGGCGACCGCAGCACCACCGGACAGTGTCATCGAGTACAGCCCGGTCATCAGACCCGATCGGTGCGCGAAATCCCGTTTGATCAAGGCCGGCAAGACGACGTTGCAGACGCCGATCGCCGCGCCGATCACCGCCGAACCCGCGAGCAGACACATCACGTTCGAAACGAACCGCAGCCCCATTCCGCCGATCAACAGCACCAGGGCGCCGAACACCGTCCGTTCGATGCCGAACCGGGCGGCCACCCGTGGGGCAAACGGCGCGCTGAGGCCGAAGAACAGCACCGGCAGCGTGGTCAGCAGACCCGCGGTGGCGCTGCTGAAACCGAGATCACGCATGATGTCGTCGATCAGCGGGGCCACCGAGACCACCGGCGGACGAAGATTCGCCGCGACGAGCATGATGCCGATCGCGGCGACCACCGCACTCAGCGACCGTCCGTTCACCGATGGGCGGACCGCAGGTTTCATCCGCGGCAACCGCATACTCGCTTCGGCCCTGCGTCCGCCGCGACTTGCGCGGTTGTGGGGTGGCTGCGCGGTTGCAGAAGAACTACTTCTCGGGGCGGTGGCCGCGCGGGGTCGATCATGCCGACAGCCCGCGACGCGCGTGGTCGAGGTAGGAATGCACGGCGGCACGCGCCGCGGCGGCGTCCCCGGCCGCAACCGCATCCACCAGCGCCCGATGCCCGGGAGGATGCACCCCGTCGGCGATCGTCGCGTCGACGACCTGCTGGTGCATGTGCGCCATCACCTCGATGATGCCGCCGTAGAGTTCGATGAGCAGACCATTGCCCGACGCGTTCACGACTGCGACGTGAAAGGCTATGTCAGCCTGGGTATATGCCGCCATGTCGCCACTGGCGAGGGTGCGTTCCGCACGCGCCAGACAGGCATACAGATCGGCAACACATCCTGCATCCGCGACAGCAGCCGCCTCGGCGGCCGCTTCCGCCTCGATCGCCTGCCGCGCGCCCAACAACTCCAGCTGTGCCCGCTCGGGCACGCACCGCGCGATGGCCGCGGTGAGCATGTTGGCACTGCGCACATAGGTGCCGTCGCCCCGTCGGGGCACCAACATCCCGGAATGCTCGAGCGCCCGCACGGCCTCGCGGATCGAGTTCCGGCCCACCGCGAATTGCTCCACGAGTTCCGGCTCGGCCGGGATCCGCTCCCCGACCGGCCACTGCCCACTCCGGATCAGCTCCTGCATCCGGACCACCACGAGTTCGCTGGTTCGGGGCGGTGGCGGGATGACATCGGACACGGCAAACAACCTAACATCCCATGTTTGTTCCACCTTGATTCGGCCCTCCGGTCGAACCAAGTAGCCTGTTCGGGGGAAGACCCCGACCACGCATCCGTCCAACCCACGAAGCAGAGGCATCAGTACCCCATGGCCCAGAACTCGAAGAAGGTCATCGTCGATCCCCGCCAGGCGGAGAAGCGCCGATCAACGCTCCTCAAGATCGGCGCAGCGGTTGTGTTGATCGCCATCGCCGTGGGCATCGGATTGTGGGCCGTGCTGTCCAACGAGTCGAGCACCGGCAGCTCATCGGAGGTCACCGTCGCCACCGACAACAACGCCTTCCGGATCACCACCGCCCCGGCGGGCAGCACGCCGCCCGCCGTGTTGACCATCGCCGAGGATTTCCAGTGCCCTGCGTGCCGCCAGCTCGAAGAGCAATTCGGGCCGGTCCTCGAGGAGTTGCGCAACAACCCACAGGTCGCCGTGGACTACATGCCGATCGCGATCCTCGACCGGATGTCGACCACCGACTACTCCACACGCGCGGCGAACGCATCGGCGTGTGTCGCAGAGTCGACCGCGACGAACGGCGATTTCACGACCTGGTTGCAGTTCCACAACACGCTGTATGCCCAGCAGCCCAGTGAGGGCGGCGCCGGCCTGTCCGACGACCAGCTGAACAATCTCGCCACCCAGGCCGGAGCGAACAACGTCCGGCAGTGCATCGACGACCAGCAGTTCGCCGACTGGGTCGCCGACACCACCCAGCAAGCCGCCGTCACCGCCACCCCGACCGTTCGGCTCAACGGTGAAGACGTGCAGCTGTCGACGCCGGAGGCGTTACGCGACGCAGTTCTCGCGGCCACGAACTGAATCATCCCGGAGAACACCGCATCATGACCGAGACCACCGACCAGTACGGCGGCACACCCACACCTCCCGACGACGCAGACGACGCCGCAGTCCGCGGGTGGACGACCCTGATGCCGACATCACGAGTGATCGGGGTGATCGTGCTCGTTGCAGGCGTGATCGGCCTGATCGCGTCCGCCACGTTGACGATCGAGCGCTTCGAACTGGCCATCGATCCGTCGTACACACCGAGCTGCAGCATCAACCCGGTGCTCTCATGCGGCTCGGTCATGGTGACCGATCAGGCAGCCATCTTCGGCTTCCCGAACCCACTGATCGGCATCGCGGCCTTCTCGGTCATCGTGGTGACCGGTGCCCTTGCGACCGCGGGAGTTCAACTGCCCCGGTGGTATTGGCTCGGTCAGACCCTGGGCACCCTCGCCGGGTTCGTGATGATCAACTGGCTCGTCTTCCAGAGTCTGTATCGCATCCACGCCTTGTGCCCGTACTGCATGGTGGTGTGGACCGTGACACCGTTGATCCTGGCGCTCAGCGCCGGTCGAGTGTTCGGATCGTCGCGCGTCGGACGCGAGATCCGTTCATGGCTGTGGGTGTTGCTGCCCGTCTGGTACGCGGTCGTGATCGTCGCCATCGGCGTGGAGTTCTGGGACTACTGGTCGACCTTGATCTGACCTCCCAGATCCACCGCAGCCCCTTCCCGTTGACTGGGCGCCGTTTACCGTTGACTGGGCGCCGCTTCCCGTTGACTGGGCGCCATTGGCGGAGCGAGTCGGAGTCAGGCCGATACATCAAGCGCGGCGACGATCTTCGTCGGCTCGACCCACACGACGAGTTCGCCCGGCACACCGTTGCGTGCGCCGAACTCCTCGGCGCGATCGGCTCCCATGTACCGACGGCCGCATTCGGTCGCGATCCGACGCACTTCCGGTAGGTCGTCGCCGGTGACCGCCAGGCCCTGGATCTGCACGAAGGCATACGGCGGACCAGGCAGGTCGACCGTCAACACCACACGCGGATCTCGGCTCATCGCACGCGCTTTCGCGGTCGTGGCACCGGTGTTGAACGCGATCCGGTCACCGTCGAGCACAAACCACACGGGCGCCGCCAGCGGCCTTCCGTCACCGGCCACCCATCCGAGGTGCCCCGTCCGGGTGCCGGCGGTGAGGAACTCACGGATCTCGGGGTCATTCAGTGACGCGGTCATGGCGCCAGCCTACGCATCGGGCGGTTTCAGCGCGCCGCCAACACGTCGCCGATTCGCACGGCGATCATCATGATCGTCGCGTGCGGTCCGCTGCGTCCGGCGGCCGGCAGGATGGAGCCGTCCACGACCCGAAGGCCGGTGAGTCCGTCGAGCCCTCCGAGGTCATCGGTCCGTACTCCCATCGGAAGGCTCCCCCAGGCGTGCTGGGAGGTCCGCACCACTGGGTCGACGACGATCGACCCCGGTTCGACGACGCCGCCGAATGTCGACGAGTTCAACATATCTCGCACCGACTCGGCGCCGAGCGCCATCCGGCGCGCACTGTCTGGATCGACCGTGCCGAGGTCGACGAGGAGTCCGGTGTCGCCGACCCGAACCGCGCCGCGGGACCCAGGTCGCATCCCCGCCACCCCCACGGCCGGGCCGACCGGTTCCACACCTTTCACGAATCTCGCCATATCGGTGCTGTAACAACGGATCTCCACGTCGTCGGTGGTGTGGACCACCGACTGCAGCAACGCCGTCGGCATCACCTGAGGGTCCACGTGGCGCCGGTAGTGCACCAGCACCTCCCGATGTTCGTGGAGCGGCAGCGTGCCGCCGGACCCGATGAGGCCCCCCAGTCCGGAGCGGAGCAGGATCCCGGCGGTACCGAGCGTGCCCGCGCTCAGCACGACCTCACCGACCGACATCCGGTCGGCACCCACGCGCACCCCGGTGACCCGACGGCCGGCCACCATCACTTCCGCCACCTCTGCATCGGTGATCACCGTCAGGTTGGGTCGGTCGATCGCGGGCCGGAGATACGCTTCGGCCGACGTGCGCCGCAGCGGCCCCTCCCGGTTGGACCGCACACGATTCACGCCGACGATGGGCCACGGATCCGCGGTGGCACGCACCGGCATGGCCTGGGCCCAGTAAGACTCGAAAAGACGCACCACATCGACGAGTTCGTCATCTGCGAAGGCAGTCACTCCCATGGTGCCGTCCGGTGCGTCGAGTTCGTCATAGGCGTGTGCGATCGCCTCTGGTGACCATTGCGCCGGCCAGTCATCGAAGTCATCGCGATGCCAGCGCAGGAAGTACCCCCCGTTGACAGCCGACGACCCACCGAGCGCGCTGCCCCGCACCACCGGGAGTCCCGTGGCCTCGGTGTGGCCCCGGGCGAAGCCGGCGCCGTGCTCGATCGGCAACACCTGTAGATCGCGAACGGCCGGGGGCGGCCAGTCACGCGGTCCGCGCTCGAGCACGACGACGGCGCGCCCGGGGTCACGCGAGAGCCGCTCTGCGATGACGCATCCGGCACTGCCCGCACCCACCACCACCACGTCGGCGGTCGTCGGAAGTCGTCGCGTCGTCACCTTTATGTGGTCAACACCGGCCGCAGCGCCCCGAGGTCGCGCTGCGCGATGGCACCCTGCCACAACCCGGCTCCGTAGGCCAGATCGTCGAGTCGCCGAAACACGGTGTACCAGAGCGGCCCCAGGGCTGGACCCGACGCCGGGTCCGCGACGACCTCACGCGCCCATGACACGACCCCCTCGACCAGCGCGACCTCCACAGCGAGCCGCCGGAAGCGTGCGGAGAACAACGCCAGCAGGACCGCGACGGGCCAGTAGTGCCGGCAGATCGCACCCGCCGCCTGCAGCAGGCCGAACCCCACGGCTCGGCCCGTCATCTGCGTGGCAACCAACGGCGCGTCCGGCAGCTCGCCGAGGCGTCGCCGCAGCCGCGCACCCGTGTATACGACGATGATCATCGCGATGGCCAGCCCGATTCGAGTGCGGGTGAGCAATGCGCCGACGGCCACCGCCATGGGGATCGACATCACCACCGGTGCGGCGAACCCACCGTGACGGTCGGCCAGGTGCGCCGCGCCGGTCCCGTAGTAACGACGACGCCCGAGCACCGACCGGACATCCGAGCGGTGATCGTGGGCCACCCGCGCGACCGGGTCGTACCGAACTCGCCAGCCGGCCTTGTGGGTGCGCCAGCACAGGTCCACGTCCTCGGCCACCCGCAGCGACTCGTCGAACTGACAGAAAGCTTTGCGGCGCACCACCATCGCCGCGCTCGGCACATACGGGACCCGGCTGCCGGGCACCACCGAGCACTCTTCGGGGCCCATGTCGAGCGAAGAATGTCCGTTCTCATATCGCTCGACCTTCGATGCCTCGCGCGCGGCGCGGGAGAGGCCGACGATGCGCGGGGCGACGATGGCGACCGACGGGTCCGAGAAGTGCCCGAGCAGCATGGTCAGCCAATCGGCGGTCGGGACGACGTCGGAGTCGAGGAAGGCGACGAAGTCTGTGGTGGCGGCCGCTGCACCGGCATTGCGCGCCGACGACGGGCCACGATTGCCGTCGAACCGGATGAGCTCGACGTCAGGCCCGTCGACCCGGATCGGCGTGCGCGACCCGTCGTCGACGACGATCACCTTGACGCCGTCGACCGAGCGCAGCAGTCGGTCCACGCCCGCTTGATTGTCACGAACCGGCACCACGATCGTGACGTCGTCGGGCGAAGGCCCGAACATGGGCCGGGGGTTGGCGATTCCGCTGTCGAGCAAGCGCCGCGCGAGGCGTCGCGTGGCCGGGTCACATACCTCGATACGGCCGTCGGCAGAGGTCATGCCGAGTGCGGTGTCGGTCAGCCGCAGCATGCGGGTCGGGGAACCCCCGACAAGGAACCGCAGGTCACGCCGACGCGCGCAGCGCATGTCGATCTGCACCTGGAACCCGTCGGGCAGCGCGTGGTCGACGGTGGCCACGGCCTCGGGCGGCCGGTCGAGTGCGGTCATCCGAGCCGCCCGCTCTCGTCAACGTGCCAGTCGGCCAACGCCGAATCGAGCCGTGCCACGAGTTCGTCGAGCAACCGGGCCCCGTGCTCGCCGTTGGCTCCGGTCGGGTCGCCGAGTACGCCGTTGGCGCTGACCGCGGCCACCCCACCGGTGCGCATGGCCGGCAGCAGTGTCGCCACCGGGGCCGTGTTGCCCGCCTGCGCCGCGGTCGCGCAGACCTCTGACGGCGAAAAGTGCAGCAACACCGATGTTTCGGTGTGTCCGGCGTGGGCGTCGGCTTCGGGAAAAGCGCAGGGGAACCAGGCAGCGTCACGCCCCTCGTAGCGCAGTCGACGCACGGCCGTCGCGAGAGTGTTCGCGTTGCCGCCGTGTCCGTTGACGAACAGCAGGCGATCGGCCCAGCGACAGGCGCTTCGTCCGTACTCCACCAACAGCAACTCCAACGCGGCATGACCGAGCGAGATGGTGCCGGGAAAACCCTCGTGCTCTCCGCTGGCGCCGTAGTTCAGTGCCGGAGCCGTCAGCACCGACGCCGCATCGCCCGAGGGTCCGGCATCCCGATGCCCGCCCTCCGCCACCCGCTCGGCGACCGCCTGGGCGATCCGGGTGTCGGTGTCCAGGGGCAGGTGCGGCCCGTGTTGTTCGGTCGCACCCAGCGGGACCAGGAGGGTGACCGTGCAGTCTGACAATTCGGGCCACGACAGCTGTCCCAATGCGGCCCGACGCTCCATTCGTTCAACTCTAGCGATGCGGTGCGCCACTGTTAACCGGGTCGGCGCATTTGTTCGATAGAAATCCCACATCCATCCGATCGGATGGACCGCCTGTCCGAGCGCTCGATCGGTTGTGGGATGCTGGACCGGAAAAGCGTGAGACCCGACACATGGGGCGGGTACTGATCGGGAGGACACCATGACGTCGACGACACCGCGCAGCAGCGGAAAGAGCGGACCCCTCAGCGCAATCCGGGTGATCGAATTCGCCGGGATCGGGCCGGGACCACACGCGGCGATGCTGTTGGCCGACCTGGGTGCCGACGTGGTGCGGGTGCAGCGGCCCGGTTCGCTGCCGGCGCCGGACCGCAAAGCCGACGCACTGCTGCGTGGACGCCGGGTCGTGGAGGCGAACCTGAAGGACCCCGCCGACCGCGACACCATCCTCGGATTGGTAGCCAAGGCTGACGTGATCCTCGAGGGTTTCCGCCCGGGCGTCATGGAACGACTCGGGTTCGGGCCCGACGATCTGGCGGAGATCAATCCCGGCCTCGTCTACGGCCGAATGACCGGTTGGGGGCAGGAAGGGCCTCGTGCCGACCGCGCCGGCCACGACATCAACTACATCTCGCTGACCGGCATGTTGCATGCCATCGGCCGCAAGGAAGATCGGCCGGTGCCGCCACTGAACCTGGCGGGCGACTTCGGCGGTGGTTCGATGTTCCTGGTCGTCGGCGTACTCGCCGCCCTGCTGGAGCGCGGGATCTCCGGTCAGGGGCAGGTCGTCGACGCGGCGATGGTCGACGGCGCCTCGGTACTCGGACAGATGATGTGGGCCTTCCGCGGCACCGGCCTGTGGAGCGACGAGCGCGGGGTGAACATGCTCGACACAGGCGCCCCCTACTACGAGGTGTACGAGACGTCGGACGGCAAGTACATGGCCGTCGGCGCGATCGAGCCGCAGTTCTATGCCGAACTCATCTCCGGCCTGGGCCTCGCCGACGCAGATCTGCCCGCGCAGAACGACATCGCGAAGTGGCCGGAGCTGGAACGGATCTTCACCGAAACGTTCAAATCCCGCACCCGCGACGAATGGACCAAGGTGTTCGAGGGCACCGACGCCTGCACCTCACCGGTCCTCGACTTCGCCGAGGCGCCGTCGGATCCGCATATGGCCGCTCGCGCCAACCTGGTGGAGATCGACGGCGTGACCCAAGCACAGGTGGCGCCCCGGTTCTCCCGTACGTCGACGCAGACGCCGACCGCCCCGGACCGCGAGGCCACCGATCCCGCCACCCTCTGGCAAGACTAGGAACCGCACCCCCACCCGCACCCGGCTCCCCGAACGCGCCCAGCACGGCAGCCGACAGAACCCCAGAATTCGTCGAGAGCATCCGCCCCGGCGTCTGACCGAGAGCATCCGCACACTCCGCGGATGCTCTCGGCGAATTCTGGGGTTCTGTCGGCGCGAAACCGGGTTCCGTCGGCGCGAAACCAGGTTCTGTCGGCGCGGGAAGCCGTCAGACCTTTGTGGCTCCCATGTCGATCGAGAACTCGGACCCGGTGATCGCCTTGGCGCCGTCGGAGGCCAGGTAGAGCACCGCGTCGGAGATCTCGTCGAGCGAGGCCACCGGGTGATGGTTCATCATCGAGCTCAGATGTGGTGCGACCCATCCGATACCGAAAATCCGGTGGGCCTCGGTGTCGGCCACGCCCATGGGGGTGTCGACGGCATAGGGATGCACGCTGTTGACCCGGATGCGATAGTGGCCGAGTTCCTTGGCAGCAGTCTGGGTGAGGCCACGGAGACCGAACTTCGACGCCGAGTAGGAGGCCTGCAGCGGCATCGCTTTGAGGCCGGCCGACGAGCTGATCACCACGATCGACCCGCCGTTGCCGGCGTCGAGCATGGCGGGGATCGAGGCGCGCAGGGTTTTCCAGGTCCCGACCAGGTTGATGTCGACGACGTCGGTGAACTGCTCTTCGCTCAGCTCCCAGACCTTGCCCCAGGTGAGTAGGCCGGCGTTGGCCACCACGATGTCGAGACGCCCGAATTGTTCGACGCCATCGGCGACCAGTTGTTCCTGGAACGCCAAGTCGCGGGTATCACCTTGGCGGGCAAGGATTTTTCCGCCGGCCTCCTCGACAAGGCGGACGGTGTCACCGAAGTCCTCGGCCGTCGCGGCCGGATAAGTGGTGTGGTCGGCGACCGGACCGGCGATGTCCATACCGATGATCGCGGCCCCCTCGCGCGCGAAGCGCAGCGCGTGGTTGCGCCCCTGCCCGCGCGCCATTCCGGTGATGTAGACGACCTTGCCGTCGAACTGCCCCATCCGATGAGCCCTCGTTCTCTCGTCGCGTCACCCACCACAGGTGAACGGTGTCGAAAAACTGTAACACGTTCTACTTTGTGGTGGGTGAACGGCGACGGCGCCTCACACGTGGCCGAAGGAGCGTTCGAAGTCTTCAGGTATGACGAGGTCGTCGCGGGAGAGTTC
The DNA here is from genome assembly GCF_044543825.1 of Gordonia sp. NPDC062954. Lineage (NCBI taxonomy): Bacteria > Bacillati > Actinomycetota > Actinomycetes > Mycobacteriales > Gordoniaceae > Gordonia > Gordonia sp. NPDC062954. The sequence goes on from NZ_JBITWL010000009.1 coordinate 84,450, forward strand.
GTGAATGCTTTTGCGTCCCAGTCCCATCAGGCTGGAGTCCAGGCCCATGCGGAGCAGGTCGAGTACATTCTCCACGCCGGCTTGGCCGTTGGCGGCCAGGCCCCACAGGTAGGCGCGACCGATCATCACCGCACGAGCGCCGAGGGCCAGTGCCTTGGTGACGTCACTACCGCGTCGGATGCCACCGTCGAGGAGCACCTCGATGTCATGGCCGACGGCGTCGGCGATCGGGCCCAGCACCCGGATGGTGGCCGGGGTGCCATCGAGGTTGTTGCCACCGTGGTTGGACACCGAGATGGCCGAGGCGCCGATGTCGACGGCCCGCTTGGCGTCGTCGAGGCGGGTGATGCCCTTGACCATGAACGGCCCATCCCACTGCTCACGCAGCCACTTGAGATCTTCCCAGGTCGGCGGCGGGGTGTTCATCCACTGACCGTAGGCGCCGAAGAACGTGGGACCCGGTTCACCGGGCGGGGTGAGGTTGGGCGCGGTCAGATCGGGAATGTTGATCGTGCCGCCCTTGACCCAGTCCAGGGCGTAGCGCGGTTTGACCGCGATCTCCGGCGCGAGTTTGAGCAGTGCCGCGAAGTCGACCTTCTCCGGGATCTCCGGGCTGCCCCAGTCACGGCCGACGTTGAACACCCAGTCGGTGGTGACGATGAGCCCCTTGGCGCCGGCCGCCTTCGCACGCTCGGCCCGGGCCAGGATCTCCTCGCGCGACCCCAGCCAGTAGATCTGGAAGAAGAACTTGTCGTTGGCCGCGGCCACCTCTTCCACTGGATGGGATGCAAAGCTCGACAACCCCATCGCGGTGCCACGAGCTGCGGCAGCCCGGGCCACGGCCACTTCGCCGTCGGGATCCACCGCCTGCACACCGGTCGGGCTGATCATCACCGGGAACGAGATCTCCTGGCCCATCACGGTGGTCGACAGTTCCCGATCGGGCTGGGTGCCCACCACGTGCGGCGCAAACCCGAGTTCGTTGAACGCGGCCGTGTTGTCGTTGACGGTGATACCCGCCTGGGTACCGGCGACCAGCGAGGAGTACACCGACTTGGGCAGACGCTTCTTGGCGCGCCGTTGCGCCTCGTGCACGGTTTCGAACCAGGGATTTCGGGCCCACGGATTCTTCGGCATGTCCTTACCTATCTCTTCTTCAGCTACAGACTGTCGGGGGTGAACCCCGCCAGCGGATTCTCATCGCAACTCTTCGACGGTGGGGCACCCACCGGTAGCAGGTCCCCGTCGGGACGCCGCGTCATCAGCGTCAACGGGGTGCCGCGCGAATGATCTTTGTTGGCAGTCGGTTTGGTACGGTCACCGGCCAGCAACTGCTCGCCGTAACCCTGCACACATTCCGGGTCGGGCCCAGCCAGCGGCAGGCCGGTGAAGAACTTGGCGGCCATGCAGCCCCCACGACACGCGTCGAAGTGAGCGCACTTGGTGCACGCACCTGCATTCTGCGGCTCACGCAGTTCGAGGAACAGATCCGAATTCTGCCAGATCTGCTGGAAGCCACCGTCGGTGGTGATGTTGCCGGCCAGGAAGTTCTCGTGGATCGCGAACGGACACGCATACACATCACCAACCGGATCGATCAGACACACCACCCGACCGGCACCACACAGGTTCAACCCCGGCAACGCGCCACCACCGTCACCGCCGCCGAAGGCCGACAGGTGGAAGAACGAGTCACCGGTCAACACGTTGTCGCCATGTGCGACAAGCCAGTTGTACAGCTCGAGCTGCTGCTCGGGCAACGGATGCAGATCGTCCCATACGTCGGCACCACGCCCCGACGGACGCAAACGGGTGATGCGCAAAGTGGCGCCGTAGCGATCGGCGAGCGCCTTGAACTCGTCGAGCTGCGCGACGTTCTCCCGCGTCATCACCACGCTGATCTTGGCGTCGGCGAAGCCCGCCTCGTGCAGGTTCTCCAACGCACGCACCGCCATGTCGAACGACCCCGGACCACGAACCGCGTCGTTGACCTCGGCGGTCGCGCCGTCCAGCGAGATCTGCACATCCACATAGTCCGACGCTGCCAACCGCGCCGCGACCTGCTTGTCGATCCGTAAACCATTGGTGGAGAACTTCACCCCCACCTGATGGCTGGTCGCGTAATCGACCAGCTCCCAGAAATCCGGTCGTACGGTCGGCTCACCACCACCGATGTTGACGTAGAAGACCTGCATCCGCTGCAGCTCATCGATGATCGCCTTGCACTGTTCAGTCGACAACTCCCGCGGATCACGTTTACCCGACGACGACAGGCAGTGCACACAGGCGAGATTGCAGGCATAGGTCAATTCCCACGTCAAACAGATCGGGGCATCAAGCCCCTTCTCGAACTGATCGACGAGCCGACCCACCTTCGACGGGCTACTCGCCGCTGACACGGCGGCCGAGGCGGTTGTGGTGGGCGGCATTTCGAGTGTTGTCATCGTTGGACTCCTGGGGGCGTGGCGAGTCTGGCGGGTGCGGGGTCGGGCGTCTGCAGGTCGAGCATCATCGGGCGTCAGGCCACGGGACGACGCGCGATCATCCCCGAATCGGCGAGCGCGCGCAGCGCATGCAAGTACAGCGGCCGATCGGCGGTGTCGATACCGGCATAGTCGAGCGCGGCGCCGGCGGTCGGATGATCGGCGAGCGAACCCACGATTCCGACGACCGTGAGGTTCTTGAGGAATGACAGCTTGCGGGTGCCGAAGTGATAGAGCAGCGCGCCGAACGGCTCAGGACGCAACGCCACCTTCGGGTTGAGCTGCCACGCGGCGTCGACGTCGAAGCGGGTGGCGCGCTCGGACGTGCCGGGCGCTTCGGACTGGGTGGCTGCCTCGGACTGGGTGGGTACATCGGACTGGGGTGCGCCGGGCCCGGCGGTCGCATCAACGCGACCGCCGGCCACCGGACTCGATGTCGTGATCGACATCAGTAGACCCCGCACATCCCGTCGATCGACACTTCCTCGACCAACGACTCACCCACGAGTTCGTCGTGATCCGACGTAACGGACTGATCGGCCATGATCCAACCTCCTCTTTCTTCTGGTCGTGATGTGGATCACCGGATACTATAATGGCACTCGGTGCAGAAAAACACCCCTGCGGCAAAACTGATCAGATGGACAGGTGAAGATGAGCCCACCGGACGTAGCGCCACCGTCCCTCACCTCGGCGAACCAGCCCGGCCGGCGCCCGGTCACCTCGCGCGCCCAGATCAGCGCGATCGCGATCGACCTGTTCAGCACCCGCGGCTTCGAGGAGACCAGCGTCGACGATGTCGCGGAAGCGGTCGGCATCGCTCGCCGCACCCTGTTCCGCTATTACCCGTCCAAGAACGCGATCGCCTGGGGCGACTTCGATTCCCACCTATCCGCGATGCGCACGTTGCTCGCCCAGATCCCGCCCACCGAGCCGATCGCCGACGCCCTGCAGCAAGCGCTCATCTCGTTCAACCGGGTGCCATCAACCGAGTTGGCGGGCCACCGACGGCGGATGGCACTGCTCCTCGGCGTGCCCGCCCTGCAGGCGCATTCGATGCTGATGTATGCCGAATGGCGTCAGGTCATCGCGGAGTTCTGCGCGCACCGACTGGGCCTGCGCGACGCCGATCATCTGCCGCAGACCATCGCCTGGATGTGTCTGGGAATCGCGCTGGCCGCCTACGAGCAGTGGCTCGCCGAGCCCGGAGCGGATCTGGAGACCCTGATCATCGCCGGCAGCCGTACGCTTGCAGAGGGCGTCGGTGCACTGTCATGATCGGCGAGCCTTACGCTAGACTAAACTAGAACGTGTTCTTATTTTCGCCTGAACTGCGGTGACGATGCCAGGAGCATGGCGCACGAGACCACGGCACATTGGACGTTGGACCACGGCGCGGTGCGTGACGCCGCCCGGTGAACGAGGCGCCGGCACAGAGCCGGTGGAGAGGTGGGAGATGACCGAGCTGACACCGCATGGCTCGCGCAGCGTGATCCTCACGGTCGCGGACGTCATCGACGAGACCGCCGAGGCCCGCTCGATCGTGTTCGATCTGCCCGATACCCATCGCGACCCTTTCACCGACTACAAGCCGGGCCAGTTCCTGACGCTGCGTATCCCGAGCGACCGCACCGGGTCGGTGGCCCGCTGTTACTCACTCGCGTCGTCACCGGTCACCGATCGCCGGCCCAAGGTGACGGTCAAGCGCACGGTGGATGGCTACGGCTCGAACTGGGTGTGCGACAACCTCGCGGTCGGCACGCACATCGAGGTGCTGCCACCGTCCGGGGTGTTCACGCCCAAGGACCTCGACACGCCGCTGCTGTTGATCGCCGCCGGAAGCGGTGTCACGCCGGTGATGTCGATTCTGAAGGCGGCCTTGCACACCGGCACCGCACCGATCACGTTTTTCTACGCCAACCGCAGCGTCGACGATGTCATCTTCGCCGACGAACTACGCGACCTGCAGCGTGCCCATGCCGACCGGCTGACGCTCATCCACTGGCTCGAATCCCTGCAGGGACTTCCCGACGACCGGTCGCTGACCACGGTTTTCCGCGCCTACGCCGACCACACCGCATACTTGTGCGGGCCCGGCCCGTTCATGGATGCTGTCCACAAAGCGCTTGCAGGCGCGGGCTTCGGCCATCACAACGTGCACACCGAGGTGTACAACTCGCTGTCCGGAGATCCGTTCGCCGACGTCGAGCTCGAGGAGGTCAGCGAGGCCGAGGACGCCGAGGCGGCCACCGTCGAGGTCGAGTTGGACGGCGAGACACACAATCTCCGCTGGCCGCGCAAGCGCTCACTGGTCGACATCATGCTGGCCGCCGGACTCGACGCCCCCTACTCCTGCCAGGAGGGCGAGTGTGGTTCATGTGCCTGCACGCTCACCGAGGGTACGGTCGAGATGGACAACACCGGCGCACTCGATCCGGAGGACATCGCCGACGGCTACATCCTTGGCTGTCAGGCGCACCCGACGTCGGATGCGCTCAAGATCGAGTTCTGACGGGCGGCCACACACGCGACGAAGGGTGAACACGATGAGTCCCGACCGATTGGCCCGGCTGCTCGCCGGAATGCTCTTGTCCATCGGCGCACTGCATTTCGTGGCGCCGAAACCATTCGACGACATCATTCCCGAGGAGATCCCGGCGGACCCGAGGACGCTGACCTACGCGTCCGGGGTTGCGGAGGTCGCGATCGGCGCCGGTCTGCTGGCGCCGCGCACCCGGCGGGTCAGCGCTGCGCTCGCGGCCGCACTGTTCGTGGCGGTCTACCCGGCCAATCTCAACATGGTGCGTCTGTGGAAGGACAAGCCGCTGCCCATGCGTGCGGTCGCCATCGCGCGTCTGCCTTTCCAGTTCCCGATGATCTGGGCCGCGGTCAAGGTGTTTCGCGGTTCGCGGTAGAGGTGGTCGGGCAGGTCTCGATACGCTCCTCACTCCGTTCGTCGCTACTCGACCAGCAGGAGAACTCCGTTCGTCGCTACTCGACCAGCAGGAGAACTCCGTTGGTCGCTACTCGACCAGCAGGAGAGCTACGCGCAGCCGGGCAGTAACGCCAGATCCGCTGGTCGAGTAGCCGAGGAGCCTGCGACGAGGCGTATCGAGACCAGGCCCCCGACACCCCTAACGCAACGAGCGGTAGTGGGCACGCTCCTCGGGCATGAGGTGTTCGGTCGCGTAACTCAATGCGGTACGCCCCATCTCGGCGGCGTGCTGGTGGAGGTAGTCGGTCAACAGGTCACGGTCGACGCGCTTTCCCATCTCCCGCAACATCCAGCCGGTGGCCTTCTGGATCAGGTCCCGGCGATCGTCGATGACCACCGGTACCACCGCGAGCGTGGCATCCGCGACACCACATTTCAGGAAGGCGAAGGTGCCGACGATACCGGCCCGCCGTGTCCACAGGTCATCGTGTTCGGCCAACTCCACGAGCAGACCGAATTCGTCGGTCCGCACCAGCCACGCACCGAGCACCGGATCGGCGGAGGTATCGACCAGATCCCAGTTGTTCACACGCCCGGCCGACAACGCTTGCAGGTAGAGATCCACCCAGCGCCGGCGCGCCGTGTCGTCATCGGCACGTTCGTACTCGCCGCGCAGCAGGAACAGGGCGGTCAGGCGATGTTCGTGGACTTCCGAGGCCAGCAGACGCCATACGACGTCGGCCCCGGCCCCACGAAACCTCTTGGCCACCATGCGTAGCTGCGGCACGGTCACGCCGACGAACCGGTCACCTTCGCCGTACTCGCCCGGCCCGGTTTTGAAGAAGCGCGCCGAGGACACCGCCCGCTGGGGGTCGGCGAGGTCGCCGATCGCGCGTTCGACGGCTTCGACCATATCGGGGTGCGGTCGGGGCACCGGTAACTCAGCCGAGCACGTCGGCGATCGGCGTCGGTGTGAGCAGTTTCGGCCGCGTCTTCATCACCGCACCCACCTTGCCCGCGCCGACGACGCCGGTGAGGATGCCGTCACGGCTGTAATAGGCCAGGAACTTCGTGCCGTCGTCGTCGACCAGATGGAGTTCGTCGCCGGCCTCGGGCCGACCCAGCACCTGGATCTTCAGGTTGTACTGGTCGCTCCAGAAGTACGGCGGCGCAGCCGGAATCATGGCGTCGGTCTGCGCGATCCGGTGGGCGACGACGGTGGCCTGCTCCACCGTGTGCGTCCAGTGCTCCGCGCGGCGCGTGCCGCCGGTCTCTGTGCGCCAGTTCGCCACGTCGCCGAGCGCGTAAACGTCCGGCGCGGAGGCGCGGCCGTGCTCGTCGCAGGCGATCCCGCCGCCGGATTCGCGTGGCGCGAGTTCGATCCCGGAACCATCGAGGTAATCGGTCACCGGGATCGACCCGATACCCACCACCACGATGTCGGCGGCCACCTCGTCGCCGTCGGCGAGCCGCACGCCGGTGACCTTACCGTCGGCCGAGCGCACCTCGTCGACGCCGACCCCGGCGCGGACATCGACCCCGTTGGCCTGATGCATCCGGGTGATCAACTCCCCCACCCCGGTTCCCAGCGCAGCGGCCAACGGCGTCGGCGCGGGCTCGACCAGCGTCACCGCCAGGCCGCGCTGGTTGAGGCTGGCCGCGACCTCGCAACCGATGAAACCGGCGCCGACGATCACTGCGCGCGAGGCATTCTCGATCTCGCTGCGCAGCGCGAGGGCGTCGTCGATGGTGCGCAGCACGTGGACACCGGCCACCCCCTCGGTACCCGGCAGCGACCGCGGGCGCAGTCCGGTTGCCAAGACGAGTGAGTCGTAGGCGACCTCCGCACGCTCGGTGGGCGCGTCGAGCCGTTCGACGGTCACGGTGCGGGTCTCCGGCGAGATAGCACACACGCGTTCACCGACACGCAGCTGCACCGATGCCTCACCGAAGTAGTCGGCCGGCTTCAGATCGACCCGGTCGTCCTTACCGAGCAGCACGGACTTCGACAACGGCGGACGGTCATACGGCGGGTGGGCTTCCTCGCCGATCAGCGTGATGGGTCCGGTGTACTCGTTGCTGCGCAGGCTCTCCGCCACGCGGATACCTCCGAGCCCCGCACCCACCACAACCACACCTGCCGATGATGCGCTCATCCCGAATTCCTCCTGACACGTCCTTGTCCGCGATGTCGCGACATGCGGCAGCGCGGGTGCCGGCCTTTCCGAAGCCGACCGGGAAGTGCGCGAAATGCACTTCCTCACCGGGTGACGTCGCCGACCATTGCGAGGTCGGCAAGACGCCAATTCCCCTCGACATTACGCATAGTGGCCCATCGAGCGGTAGGGGTACGGTCGTCGTCTCGATCACCGGTATCGGTCGCTGCGGGGATACTCACCGTCTGGTCGACGAACACCAGCACCCACGCGCGTTCGGCGGTGAACTCCTCGACCCCGGCACCCACCACCTGCGCCGACAACGTCATCCCGGCCTCGATCGCGCCAGGTAACACCACGTCGACGCCCTGCGCACGGTATGCCTCGTCGATCGGCGCGGTGAGCTGTGCGAGGACCTCGTGCCGGTCGCGCTCGGTCTCGTCCGGGGTGTAGGACAACAGTGCGGTCACCGCCGCATCGGTCGCCGTGAGCACAGCGGTACGTTGCGTGTCGTCGGGCACCGGACGCGACCGCGCGGCACCGATCAGACCCACCACCGTCACCACGACGGCCACGAACGCGATCGCCGTGGCAACGATGACGCGGCGACGTCCACGTCTGCCCAGGTGCGCGCCAGGCCGCCGCGCCGGACCGGGAGCTGCGCCGGCGGTCATGTCAGCACCGCCCGGCTGATCAGCCAGTCCTGGCCGGCTCGGATCATCGTCACCTCGATGGTGACGCGGGTGTCATCACCCTGGGCGCCGATCAATTGCGGATCGGAGGCCTCGGCCACGACAAGTGCCGCCGCCTCGGCACCCTCGGCATCCGAGTCGGGGTCGGTGATCAGCCCCGCCGACAGCACCCGCCCGGAACTGGGCTCGGCCTGCGCGGTCACCTCGGCCACCAATGAGTCGCGGGCCGCCTCGATCCGATCGCGCTGGTCGCCGGTCGTCACGGCGACGGCGCGATTCACGTAGCCGCCGGCATCGGCGGGATCGGCGGTCAGTAACGACGCGACCGAGGAACTGGCTGCCGCCAGCGCCGCGTCTGCCGCCGCCGACCGCTCGGCCGATGCATGGTTGTGCATGACCACCGCGACGAGCACCCCGCTCGCGACGATGATCACGGCACCCGCGATCGCGATGACGCCCCGGAACCACGCCGATCGACGTCGGGCCCGGGCACGCAACGCATCCGAGGCGTCGATGCGGGCACGCCGGGCCGCGCGGGTCGCCTGTTCGACGCGCCGGCGGGCATCGTCGAGGGCATGCTCTGACGCGTCGAGGGCATGATCCGGGGCGCCGGCGCCGCGAGAGTCCGACGACGTCATGACAACACCTCCATCCCGGTCAGCTGCCAGATGTCCCCGACCCGGTCGAACCGGGCCTGCACTGAACGTTTCTCGGTGATCGGTGGGGCGTCGGGGGTCGCGACGGTTTCCACGGACGCCCGGATCAGGGTGGTACCGCTGTCCGGTTCGGCATCGACCACGCCGACGACATCCGGGCGCCAGGTGACCCGCACGGCGCCGTCGGCCGGTGGCCGGGTCAACTCGGTGGCATAGCGCCGCGCGAACTCACCGCCGACGAGACCGCGCGCACGATGCCGGTCGGCCTGCCACGATGCCGTGGTCACCGAGAACACGTGAGCGACGATCTCGCCGGCGGACCGACGCAACTCGGTGCGGGCCCGGTCGGTGGCGGAGTCGATCACCGACTCCCGCCACTGCACACCCACGGCGACCACGAGTGCGGTCGCGACGACAGCGATCACCCCGCCGAACGCGACGGCGCGCCGCACGGGGATCACCCCGCGGGCAGCGCGCAGACCGCGGCCGGCACTGGCAGACACCGTTGCGTGAGCACTCTTCTCGGGTGGGGTCGTCATGGGAGGTACTGCACCGCCGCGAGTTTGAGTTCGCCATCGGCCGGTTCGACGAGGACCCGCAACCGGAACCGGCGCACCGTCTCGTCGACAGGATCGGGGTCGCCGACGGCATCGGGGTCGTCGCCCCCGGCGAAGACCACCGTCGACGCGACGAGGACAACAGCCCGATCGCCCGAACGCCGAGCCACACCTGAGCCGTCGACGATTCCACGCGCCACCGTGCCCTGCGAGGCGACGAACCGGGAGTAGGCGTCCGCGGATTGCGCGAACTGGTCCCGGAACTCGCCGGTCGCGCCGTCGATGATCCGGCGCACCTGCTCGGGGCGTCGATGATCGGGGCTCAGCAGCATTGTCACGCGGTCGACGGCGGCGCGCTGGTAGTCGGCGTCGGTGTAAGCGTCGGCGCCCCGTACCCACAGCACCGTCGAAACCACTGCAGCGACAACCGCAACAGCGGCTGCCAGCGCCACCCATCGGGGAGCGCGGGACCGGCGTCGCATCCCCGCGGCCACCTGGGCCTCGCCGAGCGCCTCGACGGCCCGTCGCAACTCACCGCGGGCAGCCCGCTCGGCCTCGATCGCCGCGTCCCGGGCCATCCAACACCCCTTTCCGCCGACCCGTTCACCGGTGTCGGCGGACTCCACCCTAGACACGCCACCGGCGACGGCATCGGCAGCGCTCGGGCGACCCGGTCTGGCCATCGGGCTGCGAGTCCGGCGAATCCGGCGCAGAATCGTCTATTACCTGCGAGGAGGCGCCGATGACGCGACCACAATCGATCACCGCCACGATATTCCGCCGCAAACCTGTGCGGGGTGCCGGGGCGCCCGGGGAGGCGACCGACGATCCGCACCTCAAACGTAGTATCGGCACGTTCCAACTGACCCTCTTCGGTGTCGGTGCGACGGTCGGCACCGGCATCTTCATCGTCGTCCCCGAGGCCATCAGCAAAGCCGGCCCGGCGGTGCTGATCGCGTTCGTGGTTGCCGGGGTCGCGGCCGGCCTCGCGGCGATCTGCTACGCCGAGATGGCTTCGGCGGTACCGGTGTCCGGGTCGAGCTATTCCTATGCGTACGCGACCCTGGGCGAGGTGGTGGCGGTCGGCATCGGCGCATGCCTGATGCTCGAGTACGGGGTGTCGGCGGCAGCCACCTCGATCGGCTGGGGTCAATATCTCAACGATCTGCTCGACAACCTGTTCGGCTGGCATATCCCCGATGCCCTCAACGCCGCGCCCTGGGGCGTCGATGATCCCGGAATCGTGAACCTGCCGTCGGTGATCCTCGTCGTCCTGTGCGGTCTGCTACTCATTCGCGGCGCCAGCGAGTCCGCGATCGTCAACACGGTGATGGTGTTGATCAAACTCGGTGTGCTGCTGCTGTTCGCGGCAGTTTGCCTCACCGCGTTCACCTCCAGCCACTTCACGCCGTTCATGCCCGAGGGGATGGCCGGGGTGACGTCGGCAGCCGCGGTCATCTTCTTCACCTTCATCGGCCTCGACGCGGTATCCACGGCCGGCGACGAGGTGCGCAACCCGCAGCAGGCCATGCCACGGGCCATCATCGGCGCCCTCCTGGTGGTCACCGGCATCTATCTGCTCACCGCCGTGGCGTCGATCGGCGCACAGGCCTGGACCGATTTCGATCCCGACGACAGCGCCAGCCTGTCGGTGCTGGCCAACTCGGTAACCGGTTCCACCTGGGTCGGCACCATCATCGCGGCGGGTGCGGTCATCTCCATCTTCTCGGTGACGTTGGTGGTGATCTACGGCCAGACGCGCATTCTGTTCGCGATGGGACGAGATGGCCTGCTGCCATCCGCCTTCGCCAAGGTCAGTTCGACAACGATGGTGCCGGTGAACAACACGGTGGTGGTATGCGCGGTGATCGCCGTGCTCGGCGGCTTCGTCCCGATCGACAAGCTGTGGGATCTGGTCTCGGTCGGCACGCTGGCGGCATTCATCGTGGTGTCGATCGGCGTGATCATCCTGCGCCGCACCATGACCGACCTGCCACGACCGTTCCGTGTGCCCGGCTACCCGGTGACGCCGGTGCTGTCGGTGGCGGCCTGTGTGTGGATTCTGAGTGGTCTGGCGCCGGTCACCTTCGCCTTCGGCGCGTGGGTCGCCGCGGCCCTGCTGTTCTACGCCCTGTGGGGACGCCGCCACAGCAAGCTGAACGCGACGACACCGAACTCGGACGGGGCTCACACATGACGATCCTGGTGGGCTACGTCCAGGGCGAGGGCGGCCTGGGCGGGCTGCAACTCGGCGCGATGGCCGCCGAATCGTTGCACACCGACCTCGTGGTGGCCACGGTCGTCCCCAAGCCCTGGACCACGCCGTCGATGGCGAAGGTCGATGCCGAGTTCGCCTCGTGGACCGACGAAGTCGCGGCCACGGCGGAGGCGGAGGTCGCCGAGTACATGACCATCTATCCGCCCGAGCTGAGCTGGCGCTTCACCCGACTCGATCATCGAACGGTGGCATCGGCACTCATCGAGCACGCCCGCGCCCTCGACGCCGATGCGATCGCGATCAGCTCGACCGGTGACGGTCAGCTGGGTCAGATCGTGCTCGGCTCGACCGCCGACACGCTGATGCATCGCTCGCCGGTACCGGTGGGCATCAGTCCGCGCGGTTACCGGTCGCCCAAGGACGGCCTGCTCACCCGGGTCACCGCGGCGATCAGCGGATCGGGACCCGAATCGCGGTCGGTCATCGCCCGCGCCCGGGGCCTCTGCGATCGGATGGATGCGCCACTGCGGGTGGTGTCGTTTGCGGTGCGCGGCGGGGCGATGTACCCGCCGCTGGTCGGCCTGAGCACGGAGGACGACGTGCTCTCCCAATGGCAGGCACAATCCGCCGAGTCACACCGGATGCTGCTCGATGACGGCGTGATCGCCCCCGGCACCGACTGTGTGGTGGCCGCCGGCCGCGGCTACCGGGAGGCGTTCGACTCGATCGAGTGGATCGGTGGCGAGGTGCTGTTCCTCGGCAGCGCCCGCGACGGCGTACTCGCGCAGGTGTTCCTCGGATCACGGGCCAGCAAACTGATCCGTCACTCGCCGGTACCGGTGCTGATCCTGCCACGCTGATACCCGTCGGATCGAGCGCGCCGCGCTATCGCGAACCGATCCGTTTCGAGTAGGCGGCGCGCTGCTCGTGGTCATAGTCGAGGAACATGCTGTCCAGCTTGGTCATCCGCCGCGATGCCCGCTTCATCCGTTGCGGGAACAGGGCATTGGCATGCGTCCACGCCATCGATCGCGGAGCCGTCAAGCGAACCCGCGGACGAGCGATGATGGCGAGCACCTGGGCCGCCACGTCTTCGGGTTCGATCGCGCGGACCATCGAATTGGTGTGCAGCCCGGAGATCAGACCTGTGCGCGTGAATGTCGGCAACACGGTGCTGACCCGCACGCCGGTCTTCTCGAGTTCGGCGTCAACGGCCTCGGAGAACTCGATGACGGCCGCCTTGGCGCCGTTGTAGATGGTCAGTCCGGGCGTGGGCAGCCGTCCGGCGACCGAGGCGATGTTGACGATCTGGCCGCGACCCCGGGCCACCATGCGACGAGCGGCCAGTTGGGTACCGGTGATCACGCCGATCACGTCGATGTCGTAGGTGCGGCGGATCAACGCCTCGTCGTAGGACAGGAAGTCACCGACCGGCATGATGCCCGCGTTGTTGATCAGCACGTCGATCGGCCCGACCGCGGACTCCACCGCGTCGAGGAACTCCTCGAACGAGGACCGGTCGGTCACGTCGACACCGAATCCCTCCACGCCGAGATCGGCGGCGGCCTTGCCCACCGCGTCGTCGTCGATGTCACCGAGCGCGACCACCGCACCCGCCTCGAACAACTGTGTCGCGGTCTCGAAGCCGATACCGCGCGCACCACCGGTGATCGCGATCACCTTGCCGCGCAGCGCATCACGAACTTCTCCGTGATCCGGCCCGCGGCGCAGCAGATCTCGAACGGCCATCAGAATCCCTCCATCAGCAGACCCCGACCACGGGTTCGTGGTCGCGGATGGGTATCACCAGATCATCGGCGCGAGGTACTTGGCAGCGAGTTCGCGCACCGCGTCGGGCTGTTGTTTGCGCTCGTCGGTCGCAGGCACCTCCAGATAGGAGATGACCAGGCGGACATGCAATTCCACCGCTTGACGCAGATCGTCGTCGGGCATCGTGGCGCCGGACTCCCGCAATGTGCCCGCGACCCGATCGGTGACCATGTCGATGAACAACGACGTCACCGCCGAGGTGATGCCACGCATCTCCGAATCGGTCAGCACCAGCCGTCGCATCAACGGATCCTCGGAGATCATCACCGCACCTTCGGCGAAGGCCTCCACCACCGCTTCGGCCGGACCGAGGCCCACAACCGCCGCCATCAGACGTTGCATACCGCGCTCGTACAGGTCGTTGGCGACCGCGAGCAGCAGCGCTTCCTTGTTGGGAAACCGGCGGTAGAGGGTGCTACGGCTGACGCCGGCCTGCGCGGCCACCTCGTCCATGTTCGCGCGGCGCACTCCGACGTCGGTGAACTCGACCTCCGCGGCCGCCAGGATCGCTTGTTCCTGGTCTTCGGGGCTCGCCGTGTTGCGGGCCTTGCGCGGCGCTTTGGTCTGCGACATCCGCCCGGGGCTCATCGGCGTCGGAGGTCGACGGGCAGTTTGTCCTTCGGGACCGGCAACGCGCTGTAGTCCATCGGGATCTGGTAGCCCTCGGGCACCGACCATTCGTAGTTGCGCAGCAGGTGATGCAGGATCGTCTTGATCTCCATCTGGCCAAAATACAGCCCGATGCACTTGTGCACGCCGCCACCGAACGGGGTCCAGGCCATGCGATGGCCCTTGTCCTCTTTGCGCTCTGCGCTGAAGCGCTCGGGATCGAACATGTCGGGGTTGGTGAAGAACTCCGGATCACGGTGATTGGTCATCTGCGGCACGGTGACCATCGAGCCCTTCGGCACGAAGAATCCCTGCACCGAGGTGTCCTTGACCGCCATCCGTGGCTGCGCCGGCACCGGCGGACACATCCGCAGCGACTCCTTGAGCACCAGATCGAGAACCGAGAGCTTTCCGAGATCGTCGTAGCCGAGCTCCGGGTTGAGCTCCAGCGACTGTTCACGTGCCCGGCGTTGCCATTCAGGCGACTTCGCCATCCGATACGCCATCTGGGTCATCGTGATCGTCGACGTGTCGTGGGCGGCCATCAGCACGAAGATCATGTGGTTGACGACATCGGCGTCGGTGAACCGCTCCCCCTCATCGCCTTCGACGTGACACAGCACGGAGAACAGGTCGGGGGTCTCACGAGCCCGCTTGGCCGCGATGTTGTCGTAGAAGAACTCCTCGAGCACCCGGCGTCCGCGCAATCCCTTCCACCACCGGCCACCGGGCACCGGCTTGCGGACGTAGGCGACACCGGCGCGCACGGTGTCGATGAACGCCTTGTTGATCTTGTCCGCCTGGTCCTTCGGCAGTTCCAACCCGAGGAACACCTCGAGCGCGACGTCGAGGGTCAGCGATTTGAACTGCTCGAACATCTTCACGTTGCCGGTGGGGAGGTCGGCGACCCGCTCGGCGATCATCGGCTGCATCTCCTGCATGTAGCCCTTGAGTGCCGACGGGGTGAAGGCCTGCTGCAGGATGTGGCGGTGATGACGGTGCTCGTCGAAATCGAGGAGCATGATGCCGCGGTTGAAGAACGGGCCGATGAAGTAGCTCCACGCAGGGCCATTGGCGAAAGCCTTGTCGCGGTTCATCAGGATTTCGTCGGCGGCGCGGGGTCCGGCAGCGATCACCATCTTGACGCCGAGCGCATTGAGTCCGGAGACCTGACCGAGACGGGCGAGGCGTTCGTCGCCAAAGGCGAACGGGTCGCGACGCATCGCCATCATCTCCAGGACACCGTTGCGTTGCGCGCAGGGCACCTCGAGCAGATCACTGCCCGCAGGCGCCGCGGCGAACACCGTGGACTTGACTGCCGTACCCGTCGAGACCATTGCCATTCTCCTCATTCCCCGAAACATCACCATCGATGCTCTGCACCGCGGCGCACAGCTGTGAGCCGCATCGCATAGAACTCTATTGGAACAGAAAACACAAAATGTTTCTAGGGGTTCCGGCGCGCGACGCCGATGGTGCCGGTGAGGACATACGCGCATGTCCTGACGACGTTCAACAGCCAGATCGGGACGCCAGTATCGCGTGGCATCGCCCGAGGCGTTCCCGCCACCAACGATCGCGGTCGGCCGGGGCGCGCACCGCGGCCGGCAAGACCAGGTCCTCACGCAACCACCGTGGCAGCACGGCCCCTTCGGACGGCACGAACGGCTCCGCAACATCGCTGGTGAAGAGCGTTCCGGTGGCCAGCCCACACGCGTGGTCCAGGGTCGGCAGCGCCGCCGCGGCGGCGACCCCGGCCGCCATCCCGACCGCCGAGTCCAACGCCGAGGACACCACCACGGGTAGGCCGATCGATTCGGCCAGAGACAGCGTCGCGCGCATGCCGCCGAGCGGAGCGACCTTGACGACCGCGATATCGGCTGCGTCGGCGGCCACCACGCGATACGGGTCGTCGGCCTTGCGAATCGACTCGTCGGCGGCGATCGGGACGTCGACCGCGCGACGTACCGCGGCCAGTTCCGGCACCGTCGCGCATGGCTGCTCGACGTACTCCACCTCGCCGATGGTCCGGATCGCGGCAATGGCCTCGTCCACCGACCACCCACCGTTGGCGTCGACGCGCACCGAGCCGACGATCTCGCGCGCGGCCGCAACCCGGGCCACGTCGTCGTCCAGACTCTGTCCGTGTTCGGCCACCTTCACCTTCGCCGTCGCGGCACCCGGGTACCGCGACAGGACCTCGGCGACCTGGTCGGCGGGGACCGCGGGCACCGTCGCATTGATCGGCACCCGATCGCGGCGCGGTGCGGGTGGACCGAGATGGGCAGCCTCGATACCGGCTGCCAACCAGTTCGCGGCCTCGTGGTCGCCGTACTCGGTGAACGGCCCGAATTCGCCCCACCCGGCGGGCCCACGGAACACCATCAGCTCGCGCTCGGTGATCCCGCGGAAACGGGTCCGCATAGGCAGGCGGATGACGTGGGCGTCGGCCAGCAGGACGCCGAGCTCGGGCGGGTCAGCCACGAATTCCATCTCCCTACGGGGTTCGCGTTGAAACAAATCTTCCATTCCGTTCCAACCTGGGTTAGTGTTCGTGTCATGTCAGTCAACCAGGACTACGAGCGCGCAATCCGCGAAGCCGAGCCGGTCATCGCCGCCGACGACCCGGACTCTGCCCTGCCATCGCCACGACTGGGCGCGGATTCGCTGATCTGGAAGTTCTACGGAGACAGCCGTGGCGTTCTCGGGTTCCAGCGGTTGGCCGGTACCGAGAACTGCATCGAGCAGCTCGGCCAGGCCGTGCTCGACCATTCGGTCATCTTCGACGACTTCCTCGGCCGGGCCAAGCGCACCGGCCCCCCGGTGATGAAGACCGTGTACAGCACCGAGCCGCAGAAGTGGGGGCGCACAGTCCGCGACTTCCATCGCAACATCAAGGGTGAGATCAGCGACGGCTCGCGCTATCACGCCCTGAACCCGGAACTGTTCTACTGGGCACATGCGACGTTCGTCGACCAGGTCCTCTACATCACCGACACCTTCATTCGCCGGCTGAGCTACGCCGAGAAGGTACAGATCTTCGAGGAAAGCAAGGTCTGGTACGAGCTCTACGGGGTCAGCGCGCGCAGTCAACCGCAGACCTACGAGGAATTCCTCGCGTACTGGGACGACATGCTCAACCGGTTCATCCCGCACAAGACGGTCGTCTACGCGACGGGCTACATCCGGCAGGGGCTCCCCCGGCCGAAGAAGGTTCCGGCACCGGTGTGGAATGTCGTCTCCGCACCACTGAACGCCTTCCTGCGCACCGTCATCGTCGGCACCCTTCCGCAACAGATGCGTGACGTCTGCGGCCTCGAGTGGAACGACAAGCGCGAGCGCAACTTCCAACGCTTCGCGCGGATCATGCGGACCCTGAACCCGGTGTTCAACCGTCTGCCGCTGCGGTGGCTCTACGTGCCGTGGGCCTACCGCGCGTGGCAGGAGGTCGGCGTGGACCCGCGACCACTGCACAACACGCCGGCCGCCTGAAAGACACCGACGTCTCCTCGCCCGGGGACCACCACCAGTCGACCGGGCGCCGCTCCGGCGTTTGACTGGGCTCCCATTCCCGGTTGACTGGCCGCCATTCCCGTTGAGTGGGCGCCGTTTTCGGTCGACTGGGCACGAGAACCTGGTCTTGTGGGCCATCATCCCGCGCGGTAGCGACTGTCGTAGCGATACGAGTCCTCGTCGACGTATGTCTCCCGCGGGGGCCGGACGCGTGGCGAGGCGCCCAGATCCCCGTCGAGCGCTTTGCTGATGATGGGTCCGATCCTGGCGAAATCTGCAGCGGCCGTGGACATCGGATAGGCATCGGCGATCAACGCCATCCAGTGGTGGATCTGACGCAGGTCGTCGGCGGCCAGCGGACCGTTGACCCAGTTGTCGGACTGCCAGGTCTCCCGCTGCCAGGCCTGCCACGGGTAGTCGGCGTCAGCGGGTGGTGACACCGAGTAGAGCCCGCGGACGATCACGTCGTTGCGGTCGGCGCCACACTCGACTCGCCAGCGGGACACCAGTTCGGTGTAGGCGGCGTAGTCCTGCGCATTCCAATTGGTGGCCGAGAACCTTTTCCATCCGGCACGTCGGACGGTGCGCGCGATCTTTCCGTCGAGTACCTGACTGGGATGGCGGGGAGCGCCGGCGCCGGCAAAGTAGAGGAACCAGGTGAATCCGGTTGGGCCGAGGCGATCGATCTCCTGGCTTCCGCGATCCGGTTTGAGCAGATCAAAGGCCACCGCTGGGTCCTCCCGACCCGCCTGCGCGGCCTCCTGCAGGAGGCCGCCGATCCGCTGACGATCTGTCGCCACGGCGACCATGCGTCGTTTGTTCTCGTTCCATCGTCGACCATGGCAGAAGGCAATGGTGTTCCACAGCAGGTTGATGGCACCCTCGGGTGATGCCAACGCTGAGTCGGCGAGCCCGAACAGCTGTGTGCGCGAGATGGTGTCACCGATCAGCGCTCCGGGTAACCCATGCTCGGCAAGTTGATCCGACCACCAGGGGCGGTCAATCACGACGGAGTCGGCGAGGAGCTCCGCGCCGCGGTCGCCGGCGGCAAGCCATTCGGTGAGGACGGTTGGCGGGTGGACGGCTTTGGATGTCATGTTCATTGGACGCAGCCGAGGGCCGACCGGTTCCGTCGAATTGCCCCGATCAGTGTTGCCGTAGGAATCCCCCAGCAGCAGAAGCAAATTCGGCCGGTTTGTCGCGGTGTATGCTGTGGCCCGCATCGATCGCGACGAACCGCGCATCCGGCAGCGCCTCGCTGAGGGTGCGCAGATGACGTGACGGCAAGAAGCTCCGCGCGCCACCGGAGATGATCAGGGTGGAAGCGGCGACGACGTCCAACCGTGCCCACCACTGAGGGTCGGCGGTCTCGAACTGTGGCGCCACCTCCTCGCCCACCCGCCGATCGAACCGGATCAGTGGCCATGGGTTACGCACCGCGGCACCGATGCCACGTACCCGTTCACCGAGCGTCGCCGCGACGACAATGCCCTCGTCCACATGCGCCTGATCGCGCGGCATCGGCGGTATCTCCTCGAGGACGAGGCGGCGGACGCGTCCGGGTGCCTCCATCGCCAAGCGGAGCGCGGTGTGCGCGCCCAGCGAATGTGCGACGATGTCGGCCACCCCGATGTCGAGCTCGTCGAGCACAAAATGAAGGTCGTCGCGGAAGTCGTTGAGCAGATATGTCTGCGCGTGACCGCTGCGACCGTGTCCGCGCAGGTCGACCGAGATCACCCGCCGACCCTCGCGACGGAGCGCAGCCGCGAACCCACGCCACGTCGTGTGATCGCCGGCCATGCCATGCACCAGCAGCACTGGCGGGCGGCGCTCGTCGTCACCGGACACCCGAACCGCCAGGGCCAGGTCGCCGGTCGAGCTCGATCGATGCAGCACACGCACCCTTGTCTCCTACGCCAGTCGACGGACGGACCGCAAGTTCGGGTGTGCCTCTGTCAGCATCACGACGCGCAACAGAACACTGCGACGTCAGTCTTCGCCTCCCGGTCGCGCGACGTCGGCCTCCCACCTGCGCCGGCGTTCGTCCTCGGTCTGCTCCCACCACGGCGTACCACGCTCCCCCAACGCAACCTTCGCCGCCTGCACACCCCGCCGAGACTCGGGCGCGCCCCTCGTACGTCTCACCTCGCGACGCCATGCCATCAGGATCGACTGCAACTCAGACCGCCGCTCCTCGGGGATCAGCGGATCGGTCGCGCGCCACTTCCGACCGTCGACGATGACATGCCGGCCGTCTGGCGTTCGTTCTGGATCGGCCACGAGTTCCACTGTGCCACGGAGATGTTCGGCGGGCGTGACCTACCTCTCCCACACCGTCTGACCAGTGCTTTCTGGCACGCGATGGCTCACCTCTCAGGCTCTGCTTATGTCCATATGGGTAACCTCGCCGTGTCCTTGCCGATACCGAAACGTTATTCAAACCGATACTGACAACCGAGACGGACGACGCTGTGCCTCACCACCGCCTGAACCCCCACACCTCGACGCGGCCCACCACCCGCGCACTCCTCGACGCACCATCGCGAACCCGGCCACCCGGTCGGCATCGGGCCACCCCGCAGTCCCGCACCCGGACGACCCTCCGAACCGGCGCGCTCGCGGCATTCGTCGGTGCCGTCGGGCTGACGGCCGGCACCGCAGCACAGGCACATGCGCAGCCCGCTCCCCAGCCGCATATCCCGACGAAGATCGCGCTGCCCGACGACGTCAAGCTACCGGCCGGACTGGTACTGCCGCCTGAGATCGACGACCTCGCCCACGATGTCCTGCCCCCGTCGGTGTTCGCCCCCGGCACGCCAGGCATCAAGAGCGCAGTGAAGCCGGTCAGCGGCACCGTGACCTCCGGTTACGGCCCCCGATGGGGCACCCACCACAACGGAGTCGACATCGCCAACAAGGTCGGCACACCCATCTACGCCGTCACCGACGGCGTGGTCCTCGAGTCCGGCCCGGCCTCCGGGTTCGGGCAGTGGGTTCGCGTGAAGCAGGACGACGGCACCATCGGCGTCTTCGGTCACGTCGATCAGAGCTTCGTTCATCCCGGCCAGAAGGTACGCGCCGGTCAGAAGATCGCGACCGTCGGCAACAGCGGCCAATCCACCGGCCCCCACCTGCACTATGAGGTCTGGGATGCCAACGGCACCAAGATCAACCCGCAGGTCTGGCTCAACAAGCGCGGTGTCCATCCGTGACGGTCGACTGTCAACCTGATCAGTCGCGGAACCACCCACTGCGCTTGGCCGTGAACACCATGTCCTGCCAATAGCCCCACTGGTGGGTACCGACCGCCGGGAAGTCGGTGCTGATGCGGATGCCCTGGACAGCGGCCGCCACCTCGAACGTACGGGTCTGCGCAAGCGAGATGACCTCGAGCGGTGTGCCCTTGACCGACCCGATGACGTCGGTGTTGTACTTGCCCCATAGCCCCGATGCCGCGCCGACCCGTATGCGCATACCCCGCATACGTTGCAGTTGTGCCACGGAGTCATTGGCGATCCAGCGCGCATCCCAGGGCGGACCCCACATGGCGTCGGCGCTGAACGGCCCCACGCCGGCCGCCAATCCCGCATCGATCAGGGCCAACCGAACGGCTGTGCGCATGGTCGGCGCCGACGGGTTGAGGAACCCGGACATCGAGAAGACATGCGAGATCCGCTTGCGGTGGTAGGCGCCGAAGATCATGGCGGCGTTGCCGCCCATGGAGATTCCCATCATCGCGTACTTGGCGCGGGGACCCACGGCCAACCCGCGGGCATCGAGCTCGCGGATGATGGTGTTCAGCCGACACGTCCAGCGATAGCGGTATTTCACCTTGCTTCGCGGGCTCGCGGCGTTCCAGTCGGTGTAGAAGCTCGCGAGACCACCGACCGGCTCCACGACGTTGACGCCCGTGTTGGCTATTCGTTGGATGTTCGTCTCATGCCGCCAACCGCTGATGTCGCCGGTCGCGCGCAGCCCGTCGAGGGCGATGACGGTCTTGTAGTTACCCCACCGCGTCCACATGTCGACCGGGGTGGCCGGCATGCCGCACCCCGAGACATAGAACCGCCCGAAGGACGCCGCATTCGCGCTCCCGGCCTCCAAGGAGCCGAACCCGACGATGGTGGCCATGACGAGCAGACAGACGAGTGATCGACGCCTCTTCGCCAGACGGCGTGGGCGCATGGAGAGTACCGGCACCGCAGAACCGTAATCCGTTGCGCGACTGGGTCGCCACAGCTGTGACCAGAGCAGCGACAGACCGAAACCGGCCTGTTACCAAAGTGGCGCATGTTGCTGGAGTGACTGCAGGACGCGGGTTCTCTCGGATGCCGCAGGTCACCTCGGAGAACGCGGCTAGTCGACGACCCGCGTGACCCGAAGCGAACCGCGCGATCGAAGAGAACCCGCGCGAACCCGGCCGGCCCGCGCCGGCGGGCGGACATGCGAAAGGCGCCCGGCCACTTTCGTGACCGGGCGCCTTCTCGACTCAGTGAGTCAGATCGTCAGGAGGAGAACCTCACTTGTTGATCTTCGTGACTCGACCCGCACCGACGGTGCGGCCACCCTCGCGGATGGCGAAACGCAGGCCCTCGTCCATGGCGACCGGCTGGATGAGCTTGACGCTCATCTCGGTGTTGTCGCCCGGCATGACCATCTCGGTGCCCTCGGGGAGGGTCACGACGCCGGTCACGTCGGTGGTACGGAAGTAGAACTGCGGACGGTAGTTGTTGAAGAACGGGGTGTGGCGTCCACCCTCGTCCTTGCTCAGGATGTAGGCCTGGCCCTCGAACTCCGTGTGCGGAGTCGTGGTGCCCGGCTTCACGATGACCTGACCGCGCTCGACGTCCTCACGCTTGAGGCCGCGCAACAGCAGACCGGCGTTGTCGCCCGCCTGTGCCGAGTCGAGCAGCTTGTGGAACATCTCGATACCGGTGACGGTGGTCTTGGTGGACTTGTCACGGATGCCGACGATCTCGACTTCCTCGTTCACGTTGACCTCGCCGCGCTCCACACGACCGGTGACCACGGTGCCGCGGCCGGTGATGGTGAAGACGTCCTCGACGGGCATCAGGAACGGCTTGTCGGTCTCGCGGACCGGGTCCGGGATGGACTCGTCGACGGCCGACATGAGCTCCTCGACCGACTTGACCCACTCGGCGTCGCCCTCGAGCGCCTTGAGCGCCGAGACCTTCACGACCGGTGCTTCCTCGTCGAACTCCTGGGCGGCCAGCAGTTCGCGGACCTCCATCTCGACGAGTTCGATGATCTCGTCGTCGTCGACCATGTCGGCCTTGTTCAGGGCGACGAGGATGTAGGGCACACCGACCTGGCGGGCCAGCAGCACGTGCTCACGGGTCTGCGGCATCGGGCCGTCAGTGGCGGCGACCACGAGGATCGCGCCGTCCATCTGAGCGGCACCGGTGATCATGTTCTTGATGTAGTCAGCGTGACCGGGGGCGTCAACGTGTGCGTAGTGACGCTTGTCGGTCTCGTACTCCACGTGCGAGATGTTGATCGTGATACCACGAGCCTTCTCTTCCGGAGCCTTGTCGATCTGATCGAACGCAAAGCTCTGGTTGAGCTCCGGGAACTTGTCGTGCAGCACCTTGGTGATGGCCGCGGTCAGCGTGGTCTTGCCGTGGTCGACGTGACCGATGGTGCCGATGTTCACGTGCGGCTTGGTCCGCTCGAACTTCGCCTTCGCCACTTTGTTTGTCCTCCTGGACTGTTGTTGTCCTGCTGGGCGGATCCCAGCAGGAGTTCTTCACTTACGTTGTGCGCCCGCTTGTGGGCCAGCGCGTTTCGCGATGGGTCGCGACGAATTACTCGCCGGTCGCCTTCGCGATGATTTCCTTCGACACGTTCGACGGAACCTCCGCGTACGAGTCGAACACCATGGAGTAGTTTGCCCGGCCCTGGGTCTTCGACCGAAGGTCTCCGATGTAGCCGAACATCTCCGACAGCGGCACCTGTGCCTTTACGACACGCGCACCGCTGCGCTCCTCCATGGCCTGGATCTGGCCACGGCGGGAGTTCAAATCGCCGATCACGTCACCCATGTAGTCCTCGGGCGTGGTGACCTCGACAGCCATGATCGGCTCGAGGATCACCGGACCGGCCAGCTTGGCAGCTTCCTTCAGAACCTGCTGACCAGCGATCTTGAAGGCCATTTCCGACGAGTCGACGTCGTGATACTGGCCGTCGAGCAGGGTGGCCTTGATGTTGACCAGCGGGTATCCCGCCAGCACGCCGTACTGCATGGCGTCCTGGATGCCGGCGTCCACCGACGGGATGTACTCGCGGGGCACGCGGCCACCGGTGACGGCGTTGTCGAACTCGTAGGTCGCGCCGTCCTCGGCGTCGACCAGCGGCTCGAGCTTGACGATCACCTTCGCGAACTGGCCGGAACCACCGGTCTGCTTCTTGTGGGTGTACTCGTGCTTGTCGACCGGCTTGCGAATGGTCTCGCGGTAGGCGACCTGCGGCTTGCCGACGTTGGCCTCGACCTTGAACTCACGCCGCATACGGTCGACCAGGATGTCGAGGTGGAGTTCGCCCATACCGCCGATGACGGTCTGGCCGGTCTCGTCGTCGAGCTGGACGGTGAACGTCGGGTCCTCTTCGGCGAGCTTCTGGATCGCGGTACCGAGCTTCTCCTGGTCGGACTTGGTCTTCGGCTCGATGGAGACGTTGATGACCGGGTCCGGGAAGCTCATCGACTCAAGCACGATCGGAGCGTTCGGATCGCACAGGGTGTCACCGGTGGTGGTGTCCTTGAGACCGATCATCGCGTAGATGTGGCCCGCGGTGGCATCCTCGACCGGGTTCTCCTTGTTGGCATGCATCTGGAAGAGCTTGCCGATGCGTTCCTTCTTGCCCTTGGTCGCGTTGAGGACCTGGGTGCCCGCGTTGATGCGGCCCGAGTAGACACGCACGAAGGTCAGCTTGCCGAAGAACGGGTGCGCCGCGATCTTGAACGCCAGGGCCGAGAACGGCTCGTCCGACGACGGCTTACGCGACATCTCCTCTTCCTCGTTGCCGACGGCGTGACCCTCGACCGAGGGGACGTCGAGCGGCGACGGGAGGTAGTCGATGACCGCGTCCAGCATCGGCTGGACACCCTTGTTCTTGAACGCGGAGCCGCAGATCACCGGGTAGTACTCACGCGCGATGGTGAGCTTACGGATGGCGCCCTTGATCTCCTCGACGGAGAGCTCTTCGCCACCGAAGTACTTCTCCAGCAACGCTTCGTCGGACTCGGCGACGGTCTCGAGCAGCTTCTCGCGGTACTCGGCGGCCTGGTCGGCCAGATCCGCGGGGATCTCCTCGATGGTCGGCTCGGCGCCGATCTCGACGGTGCCGCGCCAGGTGATCGCCTTCTGCTCGATCAGGTCGACGACGCCGTCGAAGGAGTCCTCGGCACCGATCGGCAGCTGCAGCACGAGCGGCTTGGCACCGAGGCGCTCCTCGATCGTGCGCACGGTGAAGAAGAAGTCCGCACCGAGCTTGTCCATCTTGTTGACGAAGCAGATGCGCGGGACCTCGTACTTCTCCGCCTGCCGCCAGACCTGCTCGGACTGCGGCTCGACGCCCTCTTTGCCGTCGAACACGGCTACGGCGCCATCGAGCACACGCAGGCTGCGCTCCACCTCGACGGTGAAGTCGACGTGCCCGGGGGTGTCGATGATGTTGATCTGGTTCTTGTTCCAGAAACAGGTGACGGCCGCGGAGGTGATGGTGATACCCCGCTCCTTCTCCTGCTCCATCCAGTCGGTGGTCGAGGCACCGTCGTGGGTCTCACCGATCTTGTAGTTCACACCGGTGTAGAAGAGGATTCGCTCGGTTGCGGTGGTCTTGCCGGCATCGATGTGGGCCATGATGCCGATGTTGCGAACCTTTTTGAGGTCGCTGAGCACTTCCTGTGCCACGTGGTTTCCCTTCGGGAATTGTGGTTGATCTTCAGGGTTGTCGCTCCGCCCGACGCGATCATGATCGCGGCCGGGCGGAGCAGGTTGTCACCAGCGGTAGTGCGCGAACGCCCGGTTGGCCTCGGCCATCTTGTGGGTGTCCTCACGACGCTTGACCGAAGCGCCGAGACCGTTGGAGGCGTCGAGCAGCTCGTTGGCCAGACGCTCGACCATCGTCTTCTCACGACGCTGACGGCTGAAGGTCACCAACCAGCGCAAGGCGAGGGTGTTGGCGCGGTTCGGCTTCACCTCGACCGGCACCTGGTAGGTGGCACCACCGACGCGGCGGCTCTTCACCTCGAGGGTCGGCTTGACGTTGTCGAGGGCACGCTTGAGCGTGATGACCGGATCGGTGCCGGTCTTCTCGCGGGCCTGCTCGAGAGCCTGGTAGACGATGCGCTCGGCGGTCGACTTCTTGCCGTCGAGCAGGATCTTGTTGACGAGCTGGGTGACCAACGGCGAGCCATAGACGGGGTCGCTGATCAGCGGGCGCTTGGGTGCGGGTCCTTTACGTGGCATGACTTATCAGTTCCCCTTCTTCGCGCCGTAGCGGCTGCGGGCCTGCTTGCGGTCCTTGACACCCTGGGTGTCGAGCGAGCCGCGGATGACCTTGTAGCGCACACCGGGCAGGTCCTTCACACGACCGCCGCGGACGAGCACCATCGAGTGCTCCTGCAGGTTGTGGCCCTCACCCGGGATGTAAGCGGTGACCTCGACGGAGCTGGTCAGGCGCACACGGGCGACCTTGCGCAGCGCGGAGTTCG
The DNA here is from genome assembly GCF_044543825.1 of Gordonia sp. NPDC062954. Classification (NCBI taxonomy): domain Bacteria; kingdom Bacillati; phylum Actinomycetota; class Actinomycetes; order Mycobacteriales; family Gordoniaceae; genus Gordonia; species Gordonia sp. NPDC062954. The sequence continues at coordinate 110,833 of NZ_JBITWL010000009.1, forward strand.
GCTTCTTCGGGGTGGTGGTGTAGACGCGGGTGCACACGCCACGACGCTGCGGGCTCCCCTTGAGGGCCGCGGTCTTGGTCTTGGCAGCCTTGTCGTGACGGCCCTTGCGGACCAGCTGATTGATGGTTGGCACTAGGTGTTCTTTCCTTTGTCGGCAGTGATCGCCGGTCACCGGGTTCGATGTCCGACATCCTGTGTAGTTGTCTCGCTGCGGTTGGTGCTCCGGGCAAGCATCGACAACCGTTTCCGATTACGTTGCTTCCACAACTCGCCCCACCAGCACGTACGCGCTGGTCAGTACAATTTTGCTACCCCGGGGTCGGGCGTGTCATACGCTCGACGACGGTTTCGCCTGTCAGTCCACCTGCCCCGGGTGTCCCCGGGCATGCGGACTGGCCCAGCATGAGCCGGGCACCGGCGATCCACTCTACCGATGCAGTTTGCACAGGTCAAAAAACTGTGCAAGCCGTCGAACAGATCATCGCCGGGAAGTGAACGGGCGGTGATCGGCCCGTGCTCGGTTCCTGCCCCGGGTATCGCCATCTCCCCCGAAAACGGGCGGAGAATCTACGACTTCCAGAAGGAAGAACTCGCAGTTCATAGGGCTATTCGCCCGGCTCGACGGACTGCGGGAGCCGCACCGCCCCACCGCCGCGCTTCGCCGGATTCGACGGTGGCGGCACCACCGGCCCGATGTCACCGTCCGGGGCGGTGTCGAGATCAACCATCACCGGCGCGTGATCGCTCGGTTTGGAGCCCTTCCGGGCCTGTCGGTCGATCCAGGCCGCCGCCACCCGCCGCGCGATCGGCGCACCCGCCAGGATGAGGTCGATGCGCATACCGAGGTCCTTGTGGAACATCCCGGCCCGGTAGTCCCAGTAGCTGAAGACGCGGTCGTCGGGCCAGCGGTCACGAACCACGTCGTGCAGCCCCAACGCGGTCAACGCCGACAGGGCGCCCCGTTCGGGGTCGGTGACGTGGGTGTGCCCGACGTAGGCGGCCGGGTCGAAGAGGTCGGCGTCGGCGGGCGCGATGTTCATGTCGCCGCACAACATCGTGTTCGCCGCGGCGTCGTCGCCGTCACCGGCCGCCACCGCATCACGCAACCGCGCCAGCCAGTCCAGTTTGTAGTGGTAGTGGTCGGAATCCGGGGTACGCCCGTTGGGCACGTACAACGAGTAGATGCGCACTCCCCCGCACACCGCCGACACCGCGCGGGCCTCGGTGGGTGAATCCGGCTCGGGATAGCCGGGCACGTTCTCGAATCCGCCGCGGACGTCCTCGAGACCGACCTTCGACAGCAGCGCCACCCCGTTCCATTGTCCTTGTCCCACATGGGCGATCTCGTAGCCGCGCTCGGCCAGGTCCGCGCCGAGAGTCTCGTGGAAGGCGTCGTCGGAGAGCTTGGTCTCCTGCAGGCAGACGACATCGGGTGCGCGCTGATCGAGCCACGGCAACAACCGCGGAATCCGCTGCTTGACCGAGTTCACATTCCAGGTCGCGACACGCATGGGCTCCACGGTAGCGGGGCCGGTTTCACCACCTCACGTGCCGACGTCGACGCGTCCGCCACGCGGTGTGTGGAAGTCGTAGGCCGATTCGGCATGCTGTGCGTCGTCGATGCCGTCGAGTTCATGTTGCGGGTCCGCGCGCAGGCCGAGCGTGTACTTCAGTGCCAGCCCGATCACCGCGGTCACTGCCAACGCATACGCCAACACCACCACGACGGCGACGGCCTGACGCCAGAGCTGATCGAGGCCGCCACCGTAGAGCAGACCGTCGACGCCGGCCGGTGTCGACGAACTGGCGACCAGCCCCACCATCAGCATCCCGACCACGCCGCTGACGAAGTGCACACCGACCACGTCGAGCGAGTCGTCGTAGCCCCAGCGGAATTTCAGCTCGATCGCGTAGGAGGCGACCGCCCCGGCCACCGCGCCCACCGCGAGCGCACCGATCGGGGTGACCGACGAACACGACGGCGTGATGGCCACCAGTCCGGCGACGACGCCGGAGGCGGCGCCGAACGACGTGGGCCGACCGTGGCGGACCCGTTCGACGATCAGCCACGCCACCATCGACGTCGCGCCGGCACCGAGGGTGTTGGCGGTGATCATCGCGGCCGAACCGTTGGCCGCCAGCGTCGATCCCGCGTTGAAGCCAAACCACCCGAACCAGAGCAGTCCGGCGCCGAGCATGACGAACGGCAGATTGTGCGGGCGCATCGGATCCCGTGGCCAGCCCGCACGCCGCCCCAGCAGCAGTGCGATCACCAGCGCCGATGCGCCCGAGTTGATCTCGACGACGGTTCCGCCGGCGAAGTCGATCGCATGCAGATGGGTGGCGATCCAGCCGCCGCGCTCGGCGGTCAGGCCCGGGGCGCTGAACACCCAGTGCGCAACCGGGACATAGACGAGCAGGCACCACAATCCGGCGAAGATCAGCCAGGACGTGAACTTCATCCGATCGGCGACCGCGCCGGCGACGAGCGCGACGGTGACCATCGCGAAGCCCGCCTGGAAGGCCACGAACAGTACGGCCGGGATAGTCCCCACCAGCGGCATACCAGCGCTGTCGGCGCCACCGGAACCGAAATGGCCGAAGAGGTCTCGTAGGCCGGCGAAGGTGATCGGGTTGCCGATCACGCCACCGTGGTCCGGCCCGAAGGCCATCGAGTAGCCCACCGCCACCCACACGATCCACACGATGGGCACCGCCGAGAAGCACATCATCATCATGTTGAGCACGCTCTTGGAACGCACCATGCCGCCGTAGAACAGACCGAGGGCCGGAGTCATCAACAAAACGAGCGCAAAGGCCGCCAACAGCCAGGCGGTGTCGGCCGCGTCGGGCATGCCGGTGGCGGGGAACGTGTTCACGGCGAACACCATACGGTTCGGGATGCGGGTCCTGACCAGCACGTTCGCGCTGTGCCCGATTCGTCCGATCACCACGCCTCGGGGTCAACCGAGGACCGGCCGACAACGGCGGCGGCTTTCCTCCGCGCGCCATCTGTGCCATTTTGTGACTATCGACACACTGCAGAAGCGCCCCGACGGAACCCCGGTACGAGCTGTCATCGACCACTCGTGGCGGCGCTCCGCGTTGTCGGGTGTGCGCCCTGACGACCCGACGCCAACCGTGCTGGTGGACACCGCGAGCGCCGATCCGCTGCTGGACGCGGCACGGCCGGTCCTCGACGACGCGGCCGCGCGTCTGGCCGACACCAACATGTCGCTGCTGTTGGTCGATCACGAGTGCCGCATGGTCTCGCGAGTCGCGTTCGGCAGTGCCATCGAACGCACGCTCGACGACCTCGGCGCCGCACCCGGGATGCCGTTCGGGGAGGAGATCGTCGGCACCACCGCGCTGGGCACTCCCGCCGAGATCCGCGGTGGGATCGCGGTCAACAGCAGTGAGCACTATCTCGAACGGTTCAAGTCGATCAGTTGCTTCGGTCAGCCGATCGTCCATCCGGCCACCCGACGACTGGCCGGCATCATCTGCATGTCGGAGACGGCCGAGCACATCAACCCTCTGGCCGTGCCTTTCATCAACGGCATCGTCGCCGACATCGCCGACCGCCTGCTGGACCGTTCGCGCGCCCACCAGCGTCGGGTTCTCGATGCGTTCCAGCGCGCCGCGCCCCGACGCGACATCGCGGTCGCCGCGATCGGCGACGACCTGCAACTGACCAACGCGCCGGCCGCCGAGCTGCTCTCACCCGCCGACATCGGGGCCCTGCGGGTACTCGCCACCGAGCCGACGCTGCGCGCGATGGTGGTGCCGCTGACGCTGGTGTCCGGCGCCGAGGTCGAGGTCGGAGTGGAACCGGTCGCCGGGGTCGGCGGCGCGGCATTGTTCCGGTTCCGCCCGGCCGCGCACACCTCGCCGAGACCCGCTGCGGCGACCCGCACCGCACCGGCGGCCGCGACCACCATCGCGGTCACCGGTGAGCCCGGCACCGGCCGCACCACCGAGGCGCGCGCGCTCGCCGCCGACCACGGGTCCGGACCGACCCTGACGGTCGACGTCGCCGAGGATCTGATCTGCGGCCGCGACCCCGACATCGTCGATTCGATCGCGCGGGCCCGATCCGGACGGGTACCGCTCATCGTCGACGGCGTGGACCTGCTCGACGATCGTTCGATCACGCTGCTCACCAAGGCGGCGGCGTCGTGGTCGGGGTGCCCGCTCATCGTGGTGAGCGCCCCGCGCGAGCACGTCACCGCCGGCGTGGCCGCATTGATCGGCAGATGCGGGCGCCGCGTCGATCTGTCTCCGCTCCGGCAGCGCAGTTCTGATCTGGCCGCCACCGCCAGCGCGGTCCTGCAGCGCCTGGCCCCGGGGATGCGACTGTCCGGCAACGCAACCGACGCCCTGCTGTGTCAGGACTGGCCCGGCAACATTGCCGAGTTGGATGCGGTGCTGCGTCAGGCCGCGCAGTCGTGTGCGGCCCGGGCGGCGCGCATCGTCGAGCCCGCCGACCTCCCGCCCACCTACCGCACCACCAGTCGGGCCGCGCATCTGTCCGGGCGCGAGCAGGCCGAGCGGGTCGCGATCGTCGACGCGCTCGACCACGCCGGCGGCAACAAGGTGCATGCCGCACGCGAACTCGGGATCAGCCGCACCACGTTGTACGCCCGGATGCGTGCGCTCGGGATCTGAGTCACCCGGAAATTCTCTGGCCGTGCGGCCGCCGGGACCGGATTAGGCGCGGTGTTCAACGTACTGTTCAGTTTCTGGACAGCGCACTCCCGGCCGATGGTGGCAGAAATGAAGCAGGTCACAACTATGACCCAGATCACTTGAGATCTAGCCACCTGACCAGGAGGTTTTCATGACCGCCGTCGCCACCGACCTGCACGCGCGGGTCCGCGACTTCATCACCACCGACCGTCCGATGTTGATCGGCGGTGAGTGGGTGTCGGCCGCTTCGGGCCGCACCTTCGAGACGATCGACCCGGCCACCGCACGCCCGATCACCTCGGTCGCCCACGGCGAGGCCGTCGACATCGACCGCGCGGTGCGGGCCGCGCGACAGGCCTTCGACGACGGCCCGTGGTCGCGGATGAAGCCCAACGAGCGCGAGCGGCTGCTGTGGCGGGTAGGCGACCTGCTGACCGAGCGCGCCGCCGAGTTCGGACAACTCGAGGCACTCGACAACGGCAAGGCCGCCACCATCGCGACCGCGGTGGACATGAACTGGTCGGCCGACATCTTCCGGTACAACGCCGGATTGGCCACCAAGATCACCGGCTCCACCGTCGACGTCTCGATGCCGTTCGTGCCCGGCGGCGAGTTCCACGCCTACACCCTGCGCGAGCCGGTCGGCGTGTGCGGGCTCATCGTGCCGTGGAACTTCCCGCTGCTGATGGCCGCGTTCAAGCTCGCCCCCGCCCTCGCCGCGGGCAACACGGTGATCCTCAAGCCGGCTGAACAGACTCCGCTGACGGCATTGCTGCTCGGCGAGATCTTCCAGGAAGCCGGGTTCCCGCCCGGTGTGGTCAACATCGTCACCGGCTTCGGTGATGCCGGTGCGGCCCTGGCCGCCCACGACGACGTCGACAAGATCGCGTTCACCGGTTCCACCGAGGTCGGCAAGAAGATCGTCGAGGCGGCCAAGGGCAATCTGAAGAAGGTGTCGCTGGAGCTCGGCGGCAAGAGCCCGAACATCGTGTTCGCCGACGCCGATTTCGACAAGGCGGTCGCCGGATCGGTGGCGGCATGGATGTTCAACCACGGCCAGTGCTGTGTGGCCGGCACCCGGCTGTTCGTCGAACGCCCCATCTTCGACGACTTCACCGCCGCGGTCGCCGAAGCGGCGTCGCAGGCAAAGATCGGACCGGGCCTGGATCCCGCCACCGAACTCGGCCCGTTGGTCAGCCAGGAACAGTTCGACCGGGTCTCGGGCTATCTGTCCGCCGGCCTCGCCGACGGCGCGCGCGCATTGACCGGTGGAAAGCGTTGGGGCGATGAGGGATTCTTCATCGAACCGACCGTATTCGTCGACGTCGAGCCGCACTTCTCGATCGTGTCCGAGGAGATCTTCGGCCCGGTCGTGGCGGCTTTGCCCTTCGACGCCGACACCGGTGTGGCCGCGGCCGCCAACGACTCGATCTACGGTCTGGCCGCCGGTATCTGGACCACAGATCTGTCCAAGGCACACAAGACCGCACGCGCGATCAAGGCCGGTTCGGTGTGGGTCAACCAATACAACGGATTCGACACCGCAATGCCGTTCGGGGGCTACAAACAAAGTGGGTGGGGTCGCGAACTCGGTTCGTCCGCGATCGACCTCTACACGCAGACCAAAGCGGTCAACGTCGCACTCTGATCACCTTCCCTCACCCTTTCGCAAAGGAGCGAACGATCATGAAAACCAAAGCCGCCATCCTCACCGGCGTCGGAAAGCCCTTCGAGCTCACCGAACTCACCCTCGATCCGCCCCGCGACGGCGAGGTGCTGATCAAGTACACCGCCGCCGGCCTGTGCCATTCCGATCTGCACCTGACCGACGGCGACCTGCCGCCGCGCTTCCCCATCGTCGGCGGCCACGAGGGTGCCGGGATCATCGAGGAGATCGGTCCCGGCGTCACCAAGGTCAAACCGGGCGACCACGTGGTGTGCAGCTTCATCCCGAACTGCGGCACCTGCCGATACTGTTCCACCGGTCGACAGTCGTTGTGTGACATGGGGGCCACGATCCTCGAGGGCTCGATGCCCGACGGGTCGTTCCGCTTCCATGACGGTGACACCGACTTCGGTGCGATGTGCATGTTGGGCACCTTCTCCGAGCGGGCCACCATCAGCCAGCACTCGGTGGTCAAGGTCGACGACTGGCTGCCGCTGGACAAGGCAGTGCTGGTGGGTTGCGGTGTGCCGACCGGCTGGGGCTCGGCCGTCTACACCGGCAATGTCCGCGCCGGCGACATCGTGGTGATCTACGGCATCGGCGGTATCGGCATCAACTCGGTGCAGGGCGCTGTGCACGCCGGGGCGAAGGCGGTGATCGTGGTCGACCCGATCGCCTTCAAACGCGACACGGCGATCAAGTTCGGCGCCACCCACGCGTTCGCCAGTGCCGCCGAGGCGCAGGAGACCATCACCGAGATCAGCTGGGGTCAGGGCGCCGACTGCGCCATCGTCACCGTCGGCACCGTCGACGAAGACGTGGTGTCGGCGGCCATCGGCGCCGTCGGCAAGGGTGGTTCGGTGATCCTCACCGGCTTGTCGAGCCCGGAGAAGTTCACCGTGCACTGGCCGGGCATCGACCTGACGCTGAACGAGAAGTCCATCAAGGGCAGTCTGTTCGGGTCGGCCAACCCGCAGTACGACATCGTCCGATTGCTGCGGCTCTACGACGCCGGCCAACTCAAGCTCGACGAACTGGTCACCACCACCTACAGCCTGGACCAGGTGAACGAGGGCTACCAGGATCTGCGTGACGGCAAGAACATTCGCGGTGTGATCATCCACGACAACTGACAGCCGCTCCGACCCCGGCCCGGACGCGATGACCCGTGCGCGTCCGGGCCGGACCATGTCCGGCCCCCGCAACCCAGTCGATCAACCGATGTGACGTTCCCCGGCCCGATAGGCGGCCATCAGATCGTCGCGCGCCCGCGCCACCCGCGACCGGATCGTGCCCACCGGGCAACTGCAGATGGTGGCCGCGTCGGCGTAGGGAATCCCCAGGATCTGGGTGAGCACGAACGCTTCCCGACGAGGCTTGTCGAGCGACTCGACGAGCATCTCCAGTTCCACGTGATCGTCGTGGCGCGTACTGCGCGCCACGACGGCGATGTTCTCCGGCGACGTGAGATCGAGCACCGGACGCGAAGCCGCCCGACGGAAGTGGTCGGCGACGGTGCGCCGCGCGATGGCCAACAGCCAGGTCCGTCCGGACGCCCCGGCACGGAACGACGGCATCGACCGAATTGCCCGCAGATAGGTGTCCTGGGTGAGGTCGTCGGCCATCCGGCGATCCGCCAGATACCCCACGAAGCGCCATACGTCGTCGCGCGTAGCCTGGACGAAGGCCTCCAGTGCGTGTCGGTCTCCGCGAGCAGCGCCCATGGCGAGCCGAGTCACCTCGTCGTCGTCGGGCCTCGTGATCACTCGGCAACCGTATCCGACGCCTGGGATCGGATTGTCGGTGCCGGGAACTTCTCGGCCCGGCACAACGACTACTCACTTGGAGGGATCTGCCGGCAGCACACGTCGGCATGCGTGAACGTTGGGAGGCAGGGTGACACAGGTCGCGCCGGTGAACAGCACGGCAGGATCCGACTCGGCAGGCGTGGTGCGGCGAGTCGAGCTGGAGGTGTCCGGCATGACCTGCGGCGCCTGCGCCGCACGCGTCGAACGCAAGCTCAACAAGGTCGACGGAGTACACGCGTCGGTGAATTACGCCACGCGTGTCGCGACCGTCGATGCCCCGCAAGCGCTCGATGACGCCGACCTGTGCGCGGTGGTCGACAAGGCCGGCTACTCCGCTGAACGCCGTTCGTCCGGCCCGGCCGACCCCGACGATGATCCTGATCTGCGCACCGCCGATTCGCTGTTCCGGCGGATGGTCATCGCCCTGGTGCTATTCGTCCCACTGGCCGACCTGTCGATCATGTTCGCGACGGTCCCCGCTACCCGGATCAGTGGATGGCAGTGGATTCTGATGGCATTGGCCGCTCCGGTGGTCACCTACTGCGCGTGGCCGTTCTACCGGGTTGCCGCACGGAATCTCCGGGTCGGCGCGCTGTCGATGGAGACGCTGATCAGTATCGGGATCATCGCGGCCACCGGGTGGTCGCTGATCTCGATGTTCGGCGAGGACGCCGAGGCCGCCGACGTCGGTGTGTGGGAGGCCATCATCGGCAGCGACTCCATCTATCTGGAGGTGGCCGCTGGTGTCACCGTGTTCGTGCTGGCCGGCCGCTACTTCGAGGCGAGAGCACGGTCCCGGGCCGGCGGCGCGTTGCGCGCATTGGCCGCGCTCGGCGCGAAGGACGTCGCGGTGGTGCTCCCCGACGGTGGGGAGATGCGTATCCCGGTCGGCGAGCTCAAAGAAGGCCAGCGGTTCGTGGTGCGTCCGGGCGAGACGATCGCCGCCGACGGTCTGGTGACCTCGGGGTCGTCGGCGATCGACATGAGCGCGATGACCGGCGAGTCTCGACCCGTCGACGTCGACGAGGGCGATGCCGTGACCAGCGGTACGACCGCACTCAACGGCAGGCTGGTCATCGAAGCGGCCCGCGTCGGCGACGACACCGCCTTCGCCGCGATGCTGCGTCTGGTGGAGCAGGCGCAGAGCGCCAAGGCCGATATCCAGCGCCTCGCCGACCGCATCGCCGGTGTCTTCGTGCCGATCGTCATCGTGATCGCTGCGGCGACAGTGGCGGGCTGGCTCATCGCCGACGGCGACATAGACCACGCGGTGGGGGCCGGGCTTGCGGTGCTGGTGATCGCCTGCCCATGCGCGCTCGGCCTCGCCACACCGACGGCGTTAATGGTTGCCTCCGGGCGCGGCGCGCAGCTGGGCATCTTTCTGAAGGGCCACCAGGCCCTGGACGCCTCCCGTGAGGTGGACACGGTGGTGTTCGACAAAACCGGAACGCTCACCAATGGTGCGCTCGACATCGTCTCGGTGTCGGTGGCCGACGGCCACGCCCGCGACGGCGTGCTGCGCGCGGCCGCGACTCTCGAGGCGGCATCCGAGCACGCGGTGGCCAAGGCGATCGCCGCGGCGGCCGACGTCGACCCGGATGGCGTCGACGCGTTCGTCGCCGAACCCGGAAAGGGTGTGCGCGGCGTCGTCGAGGGACGCCGGGTCCAGGTGGGCTCGCCACGCTGGGTCGCCAAAGGGGCCGCTGTGCCGGCCGACCTGGCGCGCGACCGGCGCACCGCCGAGGCGGCCGGCCAGACCGTCGTATACGTGTCGATCGACGACGAGGTGTGCGGCGCAATCGCCGTCGCCGACACCGTGAAGTCGAGTGCAGCCGAGACGGTCACCGAGTTGCGGCGGCTCGGGATGCGCACGCTGTTGGTGACCGGCGACAACGCTGCGGCCGCGAAGAAGGTCGCCGAGGAAGTGGGCATCGACGAGGTGGTGGCCGAGGTGCTGCCCGACGAGAAGGTGGCCCGCATCGAGCGCTTGCGCGAGGAGGGCCGGGTGGTCGCGATGGTCGGCGACGGCATCAACGACGCCCCCGCTTTGGTGACCGCAGACCTCGGGCTGGCCATCGGCCGCGGCACCGACGTCGCGATCGCAGCAGCCGACATCATCCTGGTAAGGCACGATCTGCGTAGCGTGGTCGAGGCCCTCGGTCTGGCACGCGCGACCCGTCAGACCATCCGCACCAACATGATCTGGGCGTTCGGCTACAACGTCGCGGCCATCCCGATCGCGGCGGCCGGTCTGCTCAATCCGCTTATCGCGGGCGCGGCGATGGCGTTCTCCTCGTTCTTCGTGGTGTCCAACAGCCTGCGTCTGCGACGCTTCGCCGCAGGCCGCGAGTGGGCCGGCAACGACGCCGAACGCGCCGAGAAGGTGTCGGCGTGAGGGCCGCGATCCGGGGCAGGGCCCTGCTGTTGGCGGGCGTGGGCGCGGTCGCTGTATTCGGTGTGGCCGGGTGCGCCGAGGATGAGGTCAGCGCCCCGGATCGGGCCACCGAGTCCCTGATCGACAACCCGATCGACCCGTTGTCACTCGACACCGTGCTCGATGGTGTCGATGCGCAGGACCTGCCCGTGACCGCACGCCACGACGTCACCGACGAAGTGTGTCCGACGGCCGGCTGCGCATCGGCTATGGCCGCCGACGAATTGACCGTGCTCCACTTCCCCACCACTGGGCGCGCCGAGATCTACTTGGGCAAGCATCCGGATTCGTTCCAGGTGCTCGACATCGTCGTCACCTTCCCCGATTCCATCTCACCGCAGCAGCGCGAGGAGTACAGCCAAGCAGTGAAGGTGGCAGTGCGCTGAAGCGGTCGGTTCAGCGGTCTCGAGAGAGCTCCGAGAGCATTCGGTTGTAGGCGGTGAGTTCGTCGTCGTCGTAGGTGTCGGCGTGACGATCCCGGCGTTTGGCGAGCCGCCGGTCCTGGGTGGCCCACTGATGAACCAGGGCGATCACCACCAGCAACGCCGGCACCTCGCTGGCACCCCAGGCGATGGCGCCGCCCACGAACTGATCGCGGTACAGATCGTCGAGCCAGGGCAGGCCCAGGTACGTGTAGAACGTACCGCCGATCAGGGAGTCCATCGTCATCGTCGCGATGCCGAAGAACGCGTGGAACGGCATGACCGCGAACAGCAACCCGAGCCGACCCAGGAACGGCAGGCGTTTGGGGCCCGGGTCGATTCCGATGATGATCCAGTAGAACAGATAGCCGGTGATGAGGAAGTGCACACTCATCAGGTCGTGACCCCAGTGGTAGCGGGCCAGGGTGTCGAACAGGGACGTGAAATACACCCCGTACAACGAGATCACGAAGATGAGCAGCGCGACGATGGGGTTGGTCAGGATCCGCGTGAACCGCGAGTGCACCAACCACACGATCCATTCCCGCGGCCCGGGCAGGCCGCCACGCGCCGTCGGCAGCGCGCGCAGCGCGAGTGTCACGGGGGCGCCGAGTACCAGAAGTACCGGGATGAACATGTTGAGCGCCATGTGTTCGGCCATGTGCACACTGAACATCGCCATGCCGTAGGTACGTACCCCCGACGAGGTGACGACCAGCAGAGACAGGCAGCCCAGCACCCACGACAGCGTCCGCGTCCATCCCCACTCGATGCCGCGTCGACGCAGCCGCTGCACGCCGATCACGTACAGGACGGCCAGCACGATGGCGCCCACCCCGAGGAACAGGTCGGGACGCCACAGGAACGCCAACCGGGCCGCCGATGGACCGTCCGGGAGTTCATACCCGAGGAACACGTCCCACGCGGTGAACTCGTGCTCGAGCAATGCAGGCGCGGTTCGGGTGGCCATCCCGGCCAATGCGGCCTGCAGCGCGGTCGCGGCCACCACACCCGCCCCGAACAGCATCACGGTCCTCGGCGCAATCACCGAACTCCGGCGCAGCAGGGTCAATATCCGGACGTCGACCACAGAGCCCACCAGTGCCGCGAGAGCGGCGATAAGCGCCCAGCGGCCGTAGGCCGATGTGGCCAACTGCCCTATCGGGACCAGAAAACCGATCAGGATCAGGCCGTAGACGATCGTCACCGCGTCGAGGATGACCAGGGTCCAGGCGAGTCGTCGTCCGGTCTGCATCCGGTCTTGCTCGGGGGTGTCACGTCCGATCGTCGTCGCTGCGGCCACCCGTAGTCCGGTGATGACCGCTACCGCGGCCGCGAAAACGATCATCGCCGTCGTCGTGTAGTCGTGATTCGGGCCCTGCCCGGCGTTGCCGGCCACCGGGAGGGCGACCGCAGCGATCAGGGCGGGAATCACGAGCAATGCGTGAGCGGTCCAGGACAGGGTGATACGCACCACGATCGCGATCACCAGCGCGCAGCAGGCGCTGACGATCCACGCCACCGCCTGCTCGGAGGCCTCGACGATCTGCATGATCGCCGACGTGCTGAGCAGGGCGCTCGTCGACACTCCGGAGCGATCGGCCGCCGTGATGACGATCATCACGATCGCGCCGGCCAACCAGCCGAGCGCGGTCCGCTGCACGATGCGGTGGGCACGGAACGTCTCGATACCGATCATCCGGTGCGAATCGGGCCGCGCACAGATCGTGATGTAGACCAGTGACCCGATCGCGATGGCGGAGAGCATCGTGACCACGAAGTGCCCGGTCGGGAAGGCGACCGCGGTAAACCATCCGGGGAAGCTGTCCCCCGTCTCGCGGAAGCGGGTCGTCCCGGACACGATCGCCCCGGCTGCGACGGCCAGAGCACCGAGCACGACGCTCCCCCAGACCAACGCGCCCGGGTCGACGTGCCGACTTCGGCTGGCGGTGTTGCTCATACGGTCCTGAATGGTGTCGGCAGGCAGACACAGTTGCCTGAACAGTTCATGTCTCGTCAACTCTACGACCGCGCGTCGTTTCCACGAAAAAAGCGGCACAGGTCACACCATTGCGATTACGGGCCCCGGGAACCGAAAGTCCGTGCCGCGCGACTACTCATATGACGTCCCGACGCCGGACTTACAGCCCGTATCGCCCTTCAGCCCAAAGAAACGAGTTCTCCGCGATGACTGCCACCACACCACCCGAAGCGCCGCAGCCCACACCACCGAGACCGGAGCAGCGTTCGGGCCCGACCGCAGTGCCCAATGGGGCGTGGAACCGCTGGCGACCGCTCCTGCTGCGGTGGCATTTCTACGCCGGACTGCTGGTCGGTCCATTTCTGCTGATCGCAGCCGTGACGGGGCTGCTGTACTCGCTCGTCCCGCAGATCGACCGAGCGGTCTACAGCCACGAGTTGACCGTCGACTCCGTCGGCGACCAGCGACTGCCGTTGAGCGAACAGGTCGCGGCGGCACGCGCCGCACATCCCGAGGGGACGGTGAGCTCGATCCGTCCGGCGGAGTCGCCACAGGACACCACCCGGGTGGTGCTCGCCGTCGACGACGTTCCCGAGGACTATGGCCGCACTGTCTTCGTCGACCCGTACACCGGTGAGGTCCGCGGCGCGCTCACCACATTTGGGCAGTGGATGCCCGTGCGTGCCTGGTTCGACGCATTCCACCGCAACCTCCACCTCGGTGCGTTCGGCCGCAACTACAGCGAGTTGGCGGCGAGCTGGTTGTGGTTCGTCTCGTTGGCGGGGCTGGTGCTGTGGGTCGGTCACCGCAGACGCACCCGCAAGACCCGCCGCCTCCTCGTGCCTGACACCAAGGCCCCGAAACGGCAGCGCATGTTGAGCTGGCACGGCGCGATCGGAATCTGGCTCGTGATCGGTCTGCTCGCCTTATCCGCGTCAGGTCTGAGCTGGTCACGCTGGACCGGGGCCAACATCGCCGATCTACGGAGCGCGATGTCGTGGACAACACCGTCCCCGTCGACCGCCTTGACCGAAGAACCTGCAGCGCAGAGTGGTGAGCACGACCACGGAACGACCGGTGCGGAAACAACCGGCGAGGCCGACCTGACCGACATCGACGGGGTCTACGCGGCAGCGACAAGTGCCGGGCTGGGCGGCCCATTGGTGATCACCCCGGCGTCGGACCCGGAGTCGGCCTGGTTGGTCGGTGAGAACAAGCGCAGCTTCCCGGAGAGCTATGACTCAGTGGCCGTCGACCCGACGACCGACCAGATCGTCGACCGCGTGGATTACGCCGACTGGCCCTTCATGGCCAAAGCCACCTCTGCCTTCATCGGCCTACATATGGGCATCTACTTCGGGCTGATCAACCAGATCGCGCTGGCCGCGCTGGCGATCGGGCTGATCACCGTCATCATTCTCGGCTACGTGATGTGGTGGCGGCGGCGTCCGACGCGCTCGCATCGGGCTCTGGCCACTCCGCCTCGTCGCGGCGCGCTCGGCGAGCTCAAACCGGCCGAGGCAGTCGCCGTCGTCGCGGTGGTCGCCGTCGTCAGCTGGTACGTGCCCTTATTCGGACTGCCATTGGCGCTGTTCATCGCGGTCGACGCGGCCATCGGCGCACTGCGCAACCGCCGCTCTGCCCAGGCCGACAAGCAGGCGAACAGCGAGCAGGAGGTGCGTGCATGATCGACGATCTCTTGTTGCGGTGGGTGGTCACCGTCCTGTTCGGACTGTCGATCGCACAGTTCTCATACTCACTCGTTGCCCACCGCATGCGATGGACGGGTGTGGTCGGGCACCTGCTGCACATTGTGATGGCGCTCGCCATGGTCGTGATGGCATGGCCCTTCAGCATGGAGTGGCCGACAACTGGACCGATGATCTTCTTCGGGGCCGCCGCAGTGTGGTTTGTGGTGGCGGCCGCGGCCTTCGCGACCCAGGAACCCGAACGCGTCGCCCACGGCTATCACGCTGTGATGATGGCCGCGATGGCCTGGATGTACGCCGCGATGAATGGCGATATCCTGCCCGGCGCCGACTCGGGCGGTAGCCATGACATGCACACCATGGCGCTGGCGATGTCCGAGATGAACGTGGCGCACAGTCATTCTCCCGACATGGGTGACATGGACATGCACGCCGGTCTCCCGGGCTACGCCACCGCGATCAACTGGGTGTTGGGCATCGTGTTCCTGGTTGCGGCCCTGGGCTGGCTGTACCTCTATTTCAGCCGCAGACGCATCGCCGGCGACCCGCAGGAACGTGCGTCGGCCCTGCTCACGCACACCGGCGAATTGTCGCAGGTGTTCATGGCCGCCGGCATGTCGATCATGTTCTTCGTCATGGTGTGACCACGGCTGCCGGGTGATGGGGCAGCAGGTTCAGACCGCCCGATGATTGGGAGACGGACCCGACGACCACCGATCGAGGTCGAAACCGTCCGAGCGGCTACCCGGTGTCCGGGGCAAACTGCCCCAGGCCGCAAAGCCGAGGCCGACGACGACCGGTAGGTGCGAGAGCATTCGAGCGAGTGTCACCTGACCCGCGATCGCGTCGTGGATCACGTACCCGGCCAGCACCACGGTGAAGACGCTCAGCACCACGAGCAGTCCGGGCAGGGCACGTTGCCACCAGGCGGCGACCACCATGCACACCCCGAGCGCCAGCGCCCAGGCGGTCGTCTCGTTCACCAGATGTGTCGACTCCGGATGTCCACCATGGGTCATGCCGAAGTCGGCTCCGGTCATCTGCACCATTGCGATGACGATCTGGGCTGCTCCGGCAAGTGTGAGTCCGATGCGGACGATGTTGCGTCGCACTCCCAGGTGCACTGCGGCGAAGCTCGTCGCAGATGGTGGGGCGACCTCGTCGAGAACTGCAGATGACAGGTCGGGGACCTCGGAGCGACCCAATTCGGAGAGCACTCCGGACTGGCGAGTCGCCATCGCCAACCAGTCCCGGCAGGACGGACATTCTGCGAGGTGTTCGTCGACGCGGGCCGACGGAACTCCCTCGTACTCACCGTCGATTCGCGCGGACAATGCCTCGCGTGCCACCTCACACTGCACATCACCATGATGACCCATTCACCCGACAGCACCCCAATTCGTCGGTTTGGCTCGGCCTGCGCGACGGCACGCGTCGACCCGTGGCGCCCAGCGGTTGGGGGTTCAGCGCTCTAGAGCACGCGAACGAGGCCGGCCACCCATGGCACCGAGAGCACTGCGAGCACCGCGACGTTGAGCCAGAGATGATCGCGCAGGATCGCCACGAACTCTCGGACCTGCGCGTTCGGGACGAAGTAGGCCGCGGTGTGGGCGCCGGTACTGTATCCATCGATCCCCGCCGACCGCATGAGGGTCGCGGCCCGGAAGGCGTGGTAGTCGCTGGTGACCACTGCCGCCCGGCCCGTGATGCCGGTCTCGTCGAGCAATCGTTTCGTGTAGGCGAGATTTTCGGCGGTGTCGGTGGAGGCGTCCTCGATGCGGATGCGCCGATCGTCGACACCGTGTTCGACGAGATAGCGCGACATTGCCGACGCCTCGGATTCCGTCTCGTCACCGCCACGTCCACCCGAGCACACCAGGATCGGGTCGCGGCGTGCGCGGATCGCGTTGTCCAGCAGTTCATGTCCGCGGTCGAGGCGACTGGCGAGCAGCGGGCTGACCCGGTTTCCGCCGAGCAGACCGGCGCCCAGCACGATGATCGCGTCGACCGATTCGGTACGAGCTTTTCGGCGGCCGTGTTGCGCGTAGAGCAGTGACCAACCGAGGAAGGCGACGAACACGAATCCGAGGTAACCCGCAGGCAGGCCCACCGCCAGTAAGACGAGCAGAAAACTATTGGAGGCCGCCGAGTCGAACCAACCGATCACCACGCCGAGAAACACCCCGATCGCGTAGCCGAACAACAAGATCCCGAGCAGCGTCGACAGCAACGTCGCCGGGCGCGCACCTTCTTTTCGGGCCAGGTCGAACCCGTTGACGATCAGGTAGATACCCAGGGCGATGATGGCGAGCAGGCCGCAGGCACCCATCGCCAGCAACACCCAGGCCTCGGTGACTTCGTTTCCGGTCGCCGTCAAGGCCAGGAACACAGTGATCATTACGAGCAGGGCGCCCGCGGCGGTCAAGTAGATTCCCGGTTTCAGACGACGGGGATCTCGCCAGGCACTCAGCACCCCGCTCAGCACGACCAGGGCCAGCAGCGCAGCGACCAGGAACATGCCCCAATCCTGACAGGCGGGCGCTCGCGGCGACGTCAGGTGTGCATCGGCGCCCAGCGCCGTGCAGCGAGAGAGCACCTCGAGGGGCGACTGATTCGCTTCCGCCGATCCGGATGCAGTGACAACGCAGCGGTCAGCGCGGGTAGGTGACGATGATCTGACCGGTGCGGGCGTTGCGCCAGGTGATGGTGCGGTCGGTGTGCATGGTCGGTATCCACGGCCCGTCATGTTTGCGGTCGTGGTCGGGGCGGCACAGGGGTGCGAGATTGAAGGCCACGGTCCAGCCGCCGGCCAACGGGTCGGCATGGCAGAACTTGAGCAGGTGGTCGAGTTCGCACTCCTCGGACGGTCTGCCGCAGTAGGGATAACGGCAGCGCCGGTCGAGTTGGATGATCTCGGCCCGCAACGCGGCTGACGGCTTGTAGGTCAGTGCCCCGGGTGGTGGGGTGGCGAAACCGCCGTGGCCGGTGGGGTCGATGGGTGGGGCCGGTGTGCGGTTGCCGAAGATGATCAACCCGCTGGCGGTGCGGGTTTCACTGGGGCGGGCGGTGACGGTGGTGGCGTGTGGTGCGATCCGCGCGGCGTGGGCGGGGTCGATGGCGCCGTAACCCATCAGGCGGGTCGGGTCGAGACCGGTGGGGTCGTGGAGCAGGGTCAGGCCGGGGAGGACAAGGTCGGAATCGGAATCGGAATCGGTGTCGGAGTCGGTGTCGGAGTCGGTGTGAGCATCGGCCACGGCGGCGTCGTGCTCGGCAGGTGGTGCGGCGATGAAGTCTCGTCGAGGTTCCGGGGAGGGCGCGGCATCCTGAGTGATGTCAACGGCATTGGTTCCGGTGCCGGATTGGCTACTCTCGCCGTTGTCGTCGATGTTCGAGTCGCTGTCGCTGTCGACGGCAGTGTCGTCGTCGAGGTCGGCGAGGGTGATCGGCTGTTCTTCTGCCGCGTCAGGCCCACCCACCACGGGTTCGACGGTGGTCTCGACGGATGGAGCGGTGTCGGCCGTGGTGCTGTCAACCGACCAGTCATGGATACTGCTGTCACCGGCACTCGGGGTGGGTGTTCTCGCGGGTGTTGGATTGTTGGTGCGGGTCTGGCGGGCGGGGCAGGTGTCGTCGCCGCAGTGGCAGCGCAGCTTCGCGCCGGGAGCCTTGATGATCTCGGCGAACGCGGCGACGCGTTGGGCTTTGATGCTGCGCCCATCACGACGACACACCCGTCGGCTGATTAAGGCGCTGATGCGGTCGCGCAGGTGTACGCCGTGTTCGGCGGGGATGCAGGCATCGACGGTCATGTGACCGAACGCTTCGTTACCGATCGTCACATCCCCAAACAGGTCGGCGATGTCATCGCGCGTCTGGGCCGCTCGATCGGGGTCGAGGCTGATGATGATGGCGTCGAGATCATCTCGCAGGGCGGTGTCGGTGGTGGGTCGGCTGGCCAGGTCGAGCACCACATCATCGAAATCCCACGGCTCATCTTCGTCGGCATCGTCGGCGGCGGGATCGTCGGTGGCGGCAGCGTCGGTCTCGGACGCAGCATCATCGGAGCCGCCATCATCAGTGCCGTCGCCGTCGGAGCCGTCGCCGTCGGTGCGCTCACCATCGGTGCCGGCGTCGAGGTCAGATTCGGGGTCGTCGAGGTCGAGGGTGAGTTCCTCCTCGACATCCTTGCTGTCGGCGTCGGTATCGGGTTCGTCGGTGGTTTCGGCGTTGTCGGCGAGTTCGCCGAGTCGTGCTCGCAGGTCGCCGGTGGGGCCGGTGGCGGCGCCGCGGATGGCCACACCCAGCCGGTGAGGTCTCAAATCGCCGGCACGGAAGGCGTCACGGATCTTGGGGTGCTCGTCGAGTAGTTCGTCGAGACCGACCCATTCACCGGCTTGACGTCGAGAAATACCCAACTGCAGCGAGATTTCGCCTTTCGCGGCCTTGTCCGCGGCGTTGCGGACTCGGTTCGGAACGAAATCGTTGTACCCGGCGAGACGCTCGTTGTAGGTGGATCGCCCGATCTGACGGGCGATCTGCATCGCGATGGCCTGGGCTTGATTACTCAACCGCAACAGGTCGCGACCATGCTGCGCCAATTCGTCGAGACTGCTGCTGGCCAGCAGGGCGTCGTCGGCGGCACGGTCGGTGAAGGTGAACACGAAACGCTCCTTTCCGGCGAAGACGGTCTCTGAGGTCGGGATGGGTTGGTGGGGAATCGAACTGCTATCAGACTATCGGGCGGGTCTGACAACTTTGGTGCGCTGCAAGTGGGCTGTGGATGGACTTGTTCGGCGAGGTGTTGGGTTCAGGATAGCGGTGGGGTGTGACAACTTCGTGCGTGAGTGTGGTTGCGTGGGTGGACCCTTCGTGGCGCGGCCTCGCAAGCTCGGACGCTACTCAGCGATCAAGGGTGCGGCGTCTTTCTCGGTTCTCTGATGGGTGGGAGTCGTTAGCGTGGAGTCGGACTGGTATCAGATTATCGGGAGGGTCCGACAACTTCGGGGTGCTGCGGGTGGGATGTGGATGGACTCGATCGGCGAGGTGTTGGGTTCAGGATAGCGGTGGGGTCCGACAACTTCGTGTGCGTGAGTATGCTTGCGTGGGTGGACCCTTCGTGACGCGGCCTCGCATGCTCGGACGCTCCTCAGTGGTCAGGGGGCTTCGCTTGTTCGTCGCTGCGCTCTTCGTGATTTATGGCCGAGGCTTCCTCTCCGATCTCTAGTGGTCGGGAAGCGTTAGTGGGGAATCGTAACTGCCATCAGACTATCGGGTGGGTCTGACAACTTATCGGCGTTGCGGGGTGGGCTGTGGATGGACTTGCTCGGTGAGCTGTTGGGTTCAGGATATCGGCAGGGTCCGACAACATTTCGTGCGTGAGTGTCGTTGCGTGGGTGGACCCTTCGTAACGCGGCCTCGCAAGCTCGGACGCTCTTCAGGGCACAGGGACGCGGGGGACCCGGGGACGGCCTCGCAAGCTCGGTCGCCCTCAGCGAGCAGGGGACGCTTCAATCCCTCAGCGGGACCGCACCTGAATCACCGCTGTGACCATTTCGGTCCATGTCGCGACCACCTGGGCGCGACGGCGCGAATCGTCGGACAAGGTGTCGGCCAGGCCGAGACCGCGGGCGAGGTCGAGGGTGACCTGCGCAATTCGATGTGAATCGGGGTAGCGGTTGTCGGGATCGATCGCCGCCACGGTCATCTGGTGAGCGGCGCGGGCGAACTTCGCCTCCATCGGCAGGATGAGCTGACGCAACGCCGGATCGGAAGCAGCGGCCGCCCACACCTGCAGCGCCGCTTTGAATTCGGTTCCTGTATAGATGGCGACCGCTCGGTCGACCGCGGCGGCCACGCGGTCCTCCTCGTCGTCGGGCAGGGATGCGAGAACCCCGGAAGCGGTCGAGGTCATTTCCTCAAATACCTGCTCCAGGACCGCAGTGATCAGCGCCTCGCGAGTGGGGAAATGATGCTGCGCCGCACCGCGCGACACCCCGGCGCGCTCGGCGACCGCCGCAACCGTGGCCGCCGCCCACCCGTCATGGGCGAGAGCGTCCATCGTCGACTGCACCAGCCGTTCACGGGTCAGTCGCGACCGCTCCTGCCGGGGTTCGCGCGGCACCGGCGCGCGGGCACCGCTGGTCGTCATCGCTGATCCGCGGTGAGGTCCCACGGCGGGCGTCGTTTGGACAGGAATGCGGTCATCCCAGCCCGAGCCTCCTCGGATCCGAAGAGCTCCGCCGACTCCACGGCCCTCGCATCGGCTTCGGTCTCGAACCGCGCCAGCACCTCTGCGGTCGTCAGCGCCTTCGACGCCGCGAGCCCCTGCGGGGATGATCGCCGGAGGTTCGCGAGCACCGCGTCCATGCCGGACCCGAGGTCGTCGATGGTGGCGAAGGCTTCGGTCACCAGCCCGATACGGACCGACTCCTCGGGCCCGAAGGTCTCACCGGACAGAAAGAACCGCCCGGCGGCGCGCGCGGTGAGCTTCGGCAGCAGAACCAGCGAGATCACCGACGGCGCCAACCCGAGCCGCGCCTCGGTGAGCGCGAAGGTGCACGACGGTCCGGCCAGCACCATGTCGGCGGCGCCGATCAGACCGAGTCCCCCGGCCCGCACATGACCGTCGATACGGGCGATGACCGGTTTCGGCATTGTCAGGATCGCACGCATCAAATCGATCATCGATCGAGTACCGTGTGCCGACGCGTCCTCCACCGACATACCGGACTTCAGCGCCGCGCTGAGATCGGCGCCGGCACAGAATGTTCTACCGGTGTGGGTGAGAACCACGGCCCGCACGCCCGGATCGTCGGCAGCCGACTGCAACGCAGTCGACAACTGGTCGACGAGCACCGCTCCGAGCGCGTTGCGGTTCGCCGGCGAATCCAGCTCGAGCGTCGCAATCCCCTCGACGATCCTCGTATGGACGACCTCTGGGGTTCCGTCGATCATGTCAGCTTCCTGTTCTGCCATTACGCACCGTGCCGTCGCGCTCAGTACGACTTCGGCAACCCGAGGCTCGTCTGCGCGACGAAGTTCAGGATCATCTCACGACTGACCGGAGCGATGCGAGCGATCCGGGCGAGACTCAACAGCGGCGCCAGACCGTACTCGGTGGTCAGTCCGTTACCGCCCATCGAATGCACGGCATGGTCGACGATCTTCACGCACGCCTCGGCCGCGGCATACTTGGCCATGTTGGCGGGTTCGGCTGCCCCCCAGTCGTCACCCGCGTCGTACAAAGTCGCGGCCTTCTGCATCATCAGCTTGGCCATCTCGATCTGCACCTTGCCTTCCGCCAGCGGATGGGCGATCGCCTGGTGCGCACCGATGGGCGTCTTCCACACGGTGCGGTCGTTCACGTACGCGACGGCTTTGTCCAGCGCGAACCGACCCATACCCACCGCTGACGCTGCCGCCATGATGCGCTCCGGATTCAACCCAGCGAACAGCTGGCTCAACGCAGCGTCCTCCGACCCGACCAGCGCGTCGGCCGGCAGCCGTACGTCGTCGAGGAAGAGCTGGAACTGCTTCTCCGGGTTCTGCAGTTCCATGTCGATCATCGTGTACTCGAAGTTCGGCGCATCGGTCGGCACGATGAACAACGCCGGCTTGAGCTTGCCGGTCTTCGCGTCCTCGGTGCGCGCCACGATCAGCACCGCATCGGCCTGATCGACACCGGAGATGTAGACCTTGCGTCCGGTCAGCAACCACTCGTCGCCGTCGCGCCGAGCGGTTGTGGTGATCTGATGCGAGTTCGACCCGGCATCGGGTTCGGTGATGCCGAACGCCATGGTGATGGTGCCGTCGGCCAGTCCCGGAATCCACCGGTCCTTCTGCTCGTCGGTGCCGAAACGGGCGATGATGTTGCCGCAGATGGCCGGCGACACCACCAGCATCAGCAGTCCGGCACCGGCAGCCGCGATCTCCTCCATCACGATGGACAGCTCGTACATGCCAGCGCCCCCACCGCCGTACTCCTCGGGGAGATTGACGCCGATGAAGCCGAGTTTGCCTGCTTCCAGCCACATCTCGTCGGTCTTACGACCTTCCCGCGCGCACTCCCGGAAGTACTCTTGGCCGTACTTCGCGGCGAACGCCGCCACCGACGCGCGCAACGCAGCGCGTTCCGGGGTCTCCACGAACGGGTTGGGCGCGGTGTCGTTGAGCGTCTCGGTCATCCGACCTTCTCCTTCTGTTCTGCTGCTACGTCTGTCCGGTCGTTCTCGTCGTCGGTGATCACCGCGAGCACGTCACCCACCGACAGCTGCCTGCCCGGCTCCACCGACAGCGAGGTGACCACCCCGTCGGCGGGCGCCGCGATGGTGTGTTCCATCTTCATCGCCTCCAGCCACAACAGCGGCTGTCCCGCGCTCACCCGATCACCCTCCGCGACGGCCACCCGGATCACCGCGCCCGGCATAGGCGCCAGCAGCGAACCGGGCCGCGCGATCGCGGACGGATCGACGAACCGAGGAACCCGCCGCAACGTCACCGACATTCCGGGCCGGTCGACAAAGAGCAGATCGTCGTAGCCCGACACCGTCCACTCCCGGCGCACCCCGTCGACCTCCAACGTCACCGACCCGGGAGCCACCGCGATCACCGTCGTGTCGGGCAGGTCTGGCAGTGTCACGCCGGTACGCCCGTGTCGATACCGCACGTCGATCTCGCCGCCACTGCGCACATCGGTGAACCGTCGCACCCGCGGCCCCGACGCGAGATTGCGCCAGCCGGAGGGCAATCCACGCTGCACCACGGCATCGCGGCGCGCCGCCGCCGAATCCGCCAGAGCCGCGACGGTCGCGGCGACACAGATGTCGCCTTCGGAGGCCGGCAACGCCGACAACACGTCGAGTCCGATCTCGTCGATGAATCCCGTGTCGGTGTCACCGGCGAGGAACTGCTCGGAGCGCAGGGTGTTGACGAGCATGTCCCGATTGGTGATCGGTCCGTGAATGGTGGCGTCGGCCAGTGCGCGCGCCAGCATCGCTGCCGCACGCCGACGATTCGGTGCCCAAGCGATCACCTTGGCGAGCATGGGGTCGTAGAACGTGGAGACCTCACTGCCGTCGACGATGCCCGCATCGACCCGAATGCCCGGGCGGCTCAACG
This sequence comes from Gordonia sp. NPDC062954, assembly GCF_044543825.1. Classification (NCBI taxonomy): domain Bacteria; kingdom Bacillati; phylum Actinomycetota; class Actinomycetes; order Mycobacteriales; family Gordoniaceae; genus Gordonia; species Gordonia sp. NPDC062954. Next base: position 134,659 of record NZ_JBITWL010000009.1, read on the forward strand.
GGCCGAACTCGGTGTCCGCGTCGATCCGGATGGCGTGCACGGTGCCCGACTGTGGTTGCCAGTCCGCGGCCGGATCCTCGGCATACAGCCGCACCTCGATCGCGTGGCCGGTCGCGACCGGTTCCGCACCGTCGAGACGCTCCCCCATCGCAACCCGTAACTGCCACTCCACCAGGTCGGTTCCGGTGGTCAGCTCGGTCACCGGATGCTCCACCTGTAGCCGGGTGTTGGTCTCCAGAAAGAAGAACCGGCCCGACTCGTCGGCGAGGAACTCGACCGTACCGGCACCCGTGTAGTCGATGGCCGACGCCGCCGACCGCGCGGCGTCGAACAGTCGGGCGCGCAGGTCACCACCGATCCGCTCCACCAACGGTGCCGGGGCTTCCTCCACCACCTTCTGGTGGCGGCGCTGGATGGAACACTCACGCTCGCCGACCGCCCACACGGCACCATGTGTGTCGGCCAGGATCTGGACCTCGATGTGGTGACCGCGCTCGATGTAAGGTTCGCAGAACACGGTCGGGTCACCGAACGCGGACTCTGCTTCCCGCGCGGCGGCCGCGACCGCATCCGCGAGTTCGTCGAGCGTCCGCACGATCCGCATGCCACGACCACCGCCGCCGGCCGACGCCTTGATCAACAGCGGCAAATCGTCGGCGCTCACTGCGGCGGGGTCGAGGTCGCCGAGCACGGGCACCCCGGCGTCGACCATCAACTTCTTGGCGTTGACCTTGGAACCCATCGCCGAGATCGCGGCGGGCGACGGGCCGACCCACGTCAGTCCGGCATCGATCACCTTCTGCGCGAATTCGGTGTTCTCCGAGAGAAAGCCGTATCCGGGGTGGATAGCGTCGGCGCCGGCTGAGCGGGCCGCGGCGATGATCGCCTCACCCTGCAGATACGTCTGGGCCGACGTCGTCCCCGGTAGCCGAACGGCCGCGTCGGCCAGCCGTGTGTGCGGCGCATGTTCGTCCGGGTCGGAGAACACCGCGACGGTGCGCATCCCCATCGCCCGTGCAGTGGTGAACACGCGGCAGGCGATCTCGCCACGATTGGCCACCAGGACCGACGTGATCTGTGGTGCGGAATCTGTCATGTTTTCCTCACATCCGGAAGACGCCGAAGTTGGATGTGCCCTCCACCGGGGCACTGTGGATCGCCGACAGACACAACCCCAGCACCGTCCGGGTGTCGCGCGGGTCGATCACCCCGTCGTCGTAGAGCATCCCGGACAAGAACGCAGGCACCGATTCCGCCTCGATCTGGGCTTCGATCATCTGCCGCATCCCGGCATCGGCAGCCTCGTCGACTGTTCCGCCGCGCGCCTCGGTCGCCGCCCGCGACACGATCGAGATCACACCCGCTAGCTGCGCTGCCCCCATCACCGCGGATTTGGCACTGGGCCAGGCGAACAGGAAACGCGGATCGTAGGCGCGACCGCACATGCCGTAATGCCCCGCACCGTAGCTGGCGCCCATCAGCACCGAGATGTGCGGCACCGTCGAGTTGGAGACGGCATTGATCATCATCGAACCGTGTTTGATGATGCCGCCCTGCTCGTACTCCTTGCCGACCATGTAGCCGGTGGTGTTGTGCAGGAACAACAGCGGCGTGTTGCTGCGGTTGGCGTGCTGGATGAACTGGGTGGCCTTCTGCGCCTCTTGACTGAACAGCACGCCCTGCGCGTTGGCGAGGATGCCGATCGGGTACCCGTGCAGGCGGGCCCACCCCGTGCACAGCGAGCTACCGTATTCGGGTTTGAACTCGTCGAAGTCGCTGTCGTCGACGATGCGGGCGATCACGTCGCGCGGGTTGAACGGGATCTTCAGGTCCGCCGGCACGATGCCGAGTAGTTCGGACGGGTCGTGGTGCGGCTCGACGACCTCGGCCACCGGTCCGGGTCCCTGCTTGCGCCAGTTCAACCGGGACACAATGCGACGGCCGATGCGGATCGCGTCCTGTTCGTCGGCCGCGTAATGGTCGGCGAGCCCGGACTGACGCGCGTGCATCTGTGCGCCGCCGAGGGATTCGTCGTCGCTGTCCTCACCGGTGGCCATCTTGACCAGCGGTGGACCACCGAGGAACACCTTGGACGCATTCTCGATCATCACCACGTGATCGCTCATCCCCGGAACGTATGCACCACCGGCGGTCGAGTTGCCGAAGACCAGCGCGATGGTGGGGATACCCGCTGCGGACAGCCGGGTGAGGTCTCGGAACATCCGACCACCCGGGATGAACACCTCTTTCTGCGTGGGCAGGTCCGCCCCGCCGGATTCGACCAGCGAGATCACCGGCAGTCGGTTGGCCAGCGCGATGTCGTTGCAGCGCAGAATCTTGCGCAGTGTCCACGGGTTGGACGTGCCGCCACGCACGGTGGGGTCGTTGGCGACGATCATGCATTCGACACCTTCGACGACGCCGATGCCGGTGACGACCGAGGCGCCGACCTGGAAGTCGGAACCATATCCGGCCAGCGGGCACAGTTCGAGGAAAGCGGAATCCTCGTCGATCAGCAGCTCGATCCGCTCACGCGGAATCATCTTGCCGCGCTTGCGGTGCCGCTCGACGTACTTCCCACCTCCGCCGGCGAGAGCCTTGTCGAACTCCGCCTGCAGTTCGGTCAGCTTCTGGTTCATCGACTGCTCGGCGGAGCGGAAGTCCTCGGCAGCGGGATCAATGGTGGATCGAAGTGTGGTCACTGCTGATACCCCAATCGTTTTGCGGCGAGGCCGGTGAGGATCTCCGTGGTGCCGCCGCCGATGCCGAGGATGCGCATGTCCCGGTATTGCCGTTCGACCTCGGTGCCGGTCATGTAACCCAGTCCCCCGAACAACTGCACCGCCTTGTTGGCCACCCATTCACCGGTTTGCACCGCGGTGTTCTTGGCGAAGCAGACCTCGGCGATGAGATCGTCGCCAGAGGCGACCTTGCGCTCCACCACGGCCCGGGTGTAGGTCCGGGCCACGTCGATGCGGCGCGCCATCTCGGTGACGGTGTCCTGCACCGATTGCCGGGCGATGAGTGGTTTACCGAACGTCTGCCGGTCCCGGGCCCAGTCCAGAGTGAGGTCCAGGCACCGTTGCGCGCTGGCGTAGGCCTGCACCGCAAGACCCGCCCGCTCCGCGACGAACCCGGCGGCGATCTGCGCGAATCCGGAGTTCTCCGGACCCACCAGATTCGACACCGGGACCCGCGCATCGACGAAGGCCAGTTCCGCGGTGTCGGAGCTGCGCCAGCCCATCTTGTCCAGTCGGCGGGTGACGGTGAACCCCGGCGTGTCCTTCTCGAGCACCAGCAGCGACACGCCGGACGCCCCCGGCCCGCCGGTCCGCACGGCGGTGGTCACGAAGTCAGCGCGCACCGCCGAGGTGATGTAGGTCTTGGCGCCGTTCACCACGAAGTGGTCGCCATCGCGCACCGCGGTGGTCCGCAAATGGCCCACGTCGCTGCCGCCATCGGGTTCGGTGATGGCGAGGCTGCCGATCTTCTCCCCGGCCAACGTGGGTCGCACCCAGCGATCGATCTGGTCGGGATCACCGGCGGCGATCAAGTGGGGCAGAGCGATGCCGTGTGTGAAAAGCGAAGCGAACACGCCAGCCGCCGCCCCGGCGTAGTGGAACTCCTCACCCAGCACCGAGGCATCGACCAGGTCACCGCCGGAGCCTCCCACCTCCTCGTCGATGCCAAGTCCGAACAGGCCGAGCTTCGCGGCCTCACGATGCAGGTCACGCGGCAACAGCCCGTCACGCTCCCAGTCGTCCTGATGCGGCCGAACGTGCCGTTCGACGAATCCGCGGACGGTCGAACGGAGTTCGGCGCGCTCCGGGCTGTCCCAGACCGGACTGGTGATGGTCACCTGTTCTCCTCGCTGTCGGGGGATGCGCTGTCAGTTGGTGCCGCGGTGAAGGCGACGGGGATCGGTACCGGACGCGACCGCAGCCACTCCCCCATCCCCTTGGCCTGCGGATCGAAGCGCACGTTCTCGGCGACGCCGCGTCCGAGGACCCCTTCGATCACGAAGTTGACCGCATGGAGATTGGGCAGCCGGTACCGGTGCACGACGAGGTCGGCGACCTCGGGCAGCAACTCTTTGAGCAGCGCAACGTCGAGGGTGTGGTCGAGCCACTCGAAGTGCGCCGGATCACGCACCCACACACCGATGTTCGCGCTGCCGCCCTTGTCGCCGCTACGCGCGCCCGCCACCGTGCCCAACGGTATCGACGATGTCGGTCCCCAGTCGTGGGCACCGGATGGCGACGGCTCGTCGGGGTCGGCGGGCACCTCGGTGCGCAGCGAGCTCGGATCGATCCGCTCCACCACCCCATTGGGCAGGGCCACCCGATGCTCCACCTCGGCGGCGTCGACGTACCCGGGTTCGAACACCCCGTACGGCGAGCCGTTACCCGGCGGACCGGTCATGGTGAAGCCGGGATAGCTCGCCAGGGCCAACTCCACGGCGGTCGCCGAGAACGCCCGGCCGACTTTCTTCGCATCGGGATCGCGGACCACACAACGCAACAGCGCACTCGCCTGCTCCTCGGTGGTGGCGTCGGGCCGGTCGAGCCGGGACAGTTCCCACGCCATCTCGGCCGGCTGCGTCGGCAGCGCATCGGCGAACTGCGCCATGAACAGTTCGGCCTTGGCCTCGATGTCGAGGCCGGTCAGGATGAGGGTGATTTCGTTGCGCACACCGGCCAGATGGTTGAGCGACACCTTCGTGGTCGCCGGTGGCGCCTCGCCGCGCACACCGCTGATCGACACCCGATCCTCGCCGGCCTGCGTCAGCGTGATGCTGTCGAGTCGGGTGGTCACGTCGGGCCCCAGGTAGCGCGGTCCGGTGACCTCGTAAAGCAGTTGCGCGGTGACCGTTCCGACGGTGACCGCACCGCCGGTGTCGGGGTGTTTGGTGATCACCGACGAGCCGTCCGCGGCGATCTCGGCGATGGGGAATCCGAGATGCCCCATCCGCGGCAACTCGGTGAAGAACGAGTAGTTGCCGCCCGTCGCCTGCGCACCGCACTCGATCACATGGCCGGCCACCACCGCACCGGCCAGTGCATCCAGGTCATCTGGTTCCCAACCGAATTCACTGGCGGCCGGCCCCACGGTCAACGAGGCGTCGGTGACCCGGCCGGTCACCACCACGTCGGCACCGGCGTCGAGAGCCATCTTGATGCCGAACGCGCCCAGGTAGGCGTTGGCGGTCAGCGGCGTGCCGAGGCCGAGCTCGGCAGCACGCTCGGTGAGGTCGTCACCGTCGACGAACGCGATCCCCGCATCGATGCCCACGCTGTCGGCGAGTTCGCGCAACGCCACGGTCAACCCGTGCGGGTTGAGTCCGCCGGCGTTGACGACGATCCGGACGCCCTTGTCGACGGCCAAACCGAGACTGTCTTCCATCTGACGCAGAAAGGTCTTGGCGTAACCGGCTTTCGGGTCCTTCATCCGGTCGCGGCCGAGGATGAGCATGGTCAGTTCGGCGAGGTAGTCGCCGGTCAGGTAGTCCAGCTCGCCGCCGTCGAGCATCTCGCGGACAGCGGCGAAGCGGTCGCCGTAGAAGCCCGACGCGTTGCCGATGCGAATACTGCGCGGTGCGGTGGAGGCCATCTCGTCAGTCCTTCGTCGCGGTGCCGGCGGGTTCGCGGCCCGCTCCGGGCGGCCCGGCGAAGGCCTGGGCGATCCGAACCCATCGGCGCGCCTCGTCGCCGTCGACGGTCAGATCCGAGTCGGCCGCTGCACGCCGCTGGGTGACCACGCCGCAGAAATCGACGGCCGGACCCCGCACGATGTCGGGGGCGTCCTCGGGTCCCCACGTCCACAACTGCCCCGATGGCGCGGTGAGCTCGTAGCGGAACGCAGCCTCCGGCGGGGTCAGCCCGTTGACCGTGTAGGCGAAGTCGCGGGTACGGACCCCGATGTGCACGACACCCTTGATGCGGTCGGTGGGGGTCCGCGCCACCCCCAGCGCGTCGGCGACGTCGAGCCCGTGCGCCCAGGTCTCCATCAGTCGCGCGGTGGCCATCGACGCCGCCGACATCGGCGGTCCGAACCACGGGATCTTCACACCGTCGGGCACAGCGCGCAGGGCATCCGCGAGCGCGCTACGCGCGGTCCGCCAGTCGTGGAGGATTCGCGCGGGGGCTGCGGCCGCACCACGCTCGGCGGCCTCGTCGACGTAACGCTCCGCGTTCGGCGCCGCCTCGGTGAGCGCGACCGCGAACCCGTCGGGGTCGGTAGCGGCGAGCAACGCCATCCCGTCGGTCCAGCTCAGGTGGGCGATCTGATGTGCAATCGTCCATCCGGGAGCCGGAGTCGGCCGGGACCAGGTGGCATCGTCAAGGTCGGCCACCAGGTCATCGAGTTCTCGGGATTCATCGCTCAGATCGGCGACGAGAGTGTCCACCAACGACATGCGACCAGCGTCACACATGCCGCCAGAAAAAGCAATCATGCTTGATTGTTTTTTACCGCCGCCATCGCACGTCCGGCGTCGAAACCCGGCCCGCAGAACTCAGCGATAGATGACGTCAGCGGCCGCGGTGCTCAGCACCGTGCTGTCGGCCGACCGCATGATCGCCTCGAAGGACGCGATCCGACGACCCGCCTTCACCGGCCGCACGTCGACGGCGAGCTCGCCGCCGTGCACTGCCGGCGACCTGAGGAACCCGATGGCGAGGTCGCCGAGCTGGTAGTCCGCGCCGGCGGCGGCGTTGGCCTGACCGGCGAACGAGCATGCCTGCGCCGCGATCGCAGCGATCACTCCCCCATGCATGGTGCCGAAGATGTTGCCCATCCAGGGCTCGGTGGTGATCAGGAAACGCACACCGGCGGCGCGGTCGTAGTCGACGAGTTCGACCCGACCGTTGAGAAGGTCGGCGATCGGCCCGGCCGGGCGTATCCCGTTCGCGATCTGCTCGACGATCTCCCGCCCGGTCAGGGACGGCTCGATGGCCGGCGGCAGTTCGACGCCATGGGTGTAGGCACCGCTGGGTGTGGGTTCGGCGCCGCGGGGCTCGGCGGGATGCGCGTCGAAGGATCGCCCCACCGCCACGTTGCGCGCGGTTCCGGTACAGCACAGCCGTCCGGTCGAGGTGACCAGATCGACCCGGGTCGAACCGAAGCCGTCGTCGTGCATCATCAGCTCGGCGGTCCCGGTGACCCGGTCATCCACGCCGACGCGCCCCTGCATCGACATCGCCAGCCGCGCCTGTACGCACGGGGACCCGTTGGGGCCGGACCGGAAGAACGGCAGGCCCCCCAGGTGATCGAACAGCACCGCCAGGGCCGCCAGGTCGATGCGGCCGCGGTGATCGGCGAACAGCGGTCCGAGCTGCTGGTCGGCGGCCACCCGGCCGCCCTCGACCATGGCCACGTTGCCGATACCGAAGGCACTCATCGGATCGGTCGGCGGCTCGCGGTCTGTCCAGTTCATGTCGGCAACCATGGACCAATCCAAGCACTCGCATCGCAGTGGTCGGCGTCACGCATCTCGGATGCATAACAGATCACCACGGGCGCGCCCCGGCGGCCGTGGGCGTCGGCGACCCTGGGAGGCAACGCCGGCGACCATGCGGGCCCACCTCGAAGGGAAAGCAATGACCGTGATCGCGTCCCGACTCGTCTCCCGCGGTACCACCGCGCGCCAGTCCACCCTGATCGCCGCAGCAGCTGCCGCCGGGCTCACCCTGAGCGTCGGCGCGGGCGTTGCCGATGCCGCACCGACCCCGTTGCGTGTCGACCAGGCCCCGAATGTCGGCATCACTGTCGACGACAACGGGATCTCGGGAGGTTTTGCCGCCGATCTCACCGCGGTGGCAGCCGACGGTGAGCGCACCCGGTTGGCGCTGCGGCCGTTCGCCGAGGCATGTGCCGACAGCCTGGCCACCGCACGGGTGGCCATCACCTGGCGCAACGTGAACACGAACCGCACCGACGACGTCACCTTCCCGGTCTGCGCTGCCGGCAAGCCCTCGTCGGGCGCGGTCGTATCCACTGGCATCGGCCGGATATCGTTCACCACCACCATCATCGGACGGGCCGAGCAGGCCTTCACGATCAGCCCCGGCACCGGCTGGTTCATCCGCTGATCGGCTCCGCGGAACGTCCGAGTAGACATTTCTCGGAATCTGTTCACAAGGAATGAGAACACGTTCTACAGTGAGGACGTGGCCGAGACCGTGACGCAGCTCCTCCGCGAGCGCACCGACGACGACAACCTGGCGATCACCTACAACGACATGCAATGGTCGTGGCGGGAGTACATCGCGGCTGCCGAACGTGCCGCAGCCGCGGTCTTGACGCTGACCGACCGGTCACGGCCGCCGCATGTCGGTGTCCTACTCGGCAACACACCGGACATGCTGATCGCGCTGGCCGCGGGAGCACTCGGCGGCTACGTCACCGTCGGTCTCAACAACACCCGCCGCGGCGAAGGTCTGGCGGCCGACATCGTCCGCGCCGACTGCCAGATCCTCATCACCGATGCCGAGCATCGCCCGCTGCTCGCCGGTCTGAATCTGTCCGGGGTTCGTGTGCTCGACACATCGTCGCCGGAGTGGGCCACGCTGCTGGCCGATGCCGGCGAGCTGGTCCCGCTGAGCGAGCCGACCGCAATGGACACGTTCATGCTGATCTTCACCTCCGGAACCAGTGGTAACCCCAAACCGGTTCAGTTCGCGCACATGATGATTCCGTTCGCCGGACCGGTCCTGGCCGACAAGTACGATGTGGGACCAGGGGATGTCTGCTACCTGTCGATGCCACTGTTCCACTCCGCGGCCCTGATGGGCGGCTACTGCGTGGCGCTGTGTGGCGGGGCGGCGATCGCACCGGCGAAGTTCTCCGCGTCGACCTTCCTCGACGACATCCGGCGATACCGGGCCACCTACATGAACTACGTCGGGAAACCACTGGCCTACATCCTCGCCACCGAGGAGCGGTCCGACGACGCCGACAACCCTCTGCGCGTGGCGTTCGGCAACGAGGCCACCGACCGCGACATCAACGAGTTCTCCCGCCGTTTCGCATGCACGGTGTGGGACGGCTTCGGCTCCACCGAACTCGCCATCATCATCACCCGCGAACCGGGCACACCGGAGGGTTCCATCGGCAAGGGTTTTCCCAATGTGGCCGTGTACAACTCGGACACGCTCACCGAGTGTCCGCGTGCCGAGTTCGACGAGAACGGCGCACTGACCAACGCGGAGGACGCCATCGGCGAGCTGGTCAACATCGAGGGCGCCGGCATGTTCATGGGCTACTACAACGACGCCGACGCCACCAGCGAACGAATCCGTCACGGGATGTACTGGTCCGGCGACCTCGCCTACAAGGACGCCGACGACTGGATCTACCTCGCCGGGCGGACCGGCGACTGGATGCGGGTCGATGGCGAGAACCTGGCCGCCGGACCGATCGAACGCAATCTGCTGCGCATTCCCGAACTCAACCGGGTGGCCGTGTACGCGGTCCCGGACGAGCATGTCGGTGACGCGGTGATGGCGGCGGTCGTGTTGCAGGACGACGCGAAGTTGACACCCGAGTCGTTCGCCGAACAGCTTGCCGCACAACCGGACCTGTCCCCCAAGGCGTGGCCGCGGTTCGTCCGTATCGAGGATGACCTGCCCACCACTGCGACGAACAAGATCCTCAAGCGGGAGCTCAAGAAGGACGGACCGACCTCGACCGGCGGAACGTTGTGGGTGCGGGATGCGCGGTCCAGGGACTACCGGGTGGTGACCACCTCGGCGGCCGTGTGAGCGTGCGAATGCCCGTCGACCCCTCCGACCCGCGCAAGCCGCTTCCGGAGATCGGCTACTACGCACTCTCCCGGCACCCCGTCAACCCGGGTGAGCTGGTAGACGAGGCCGCCCTGGCGGATCGAGCCGGTTTCGGGACCGCATTCGTCTCCGAACGGTTCAACGTCAAGGACGCCGCCGTCCTCTGCGGGGCCATCGCGGCTGCGACCACGCGTATCGGGGTCGCCACCGCGGCAACCAATCACAACACCCGTCACCCGATCATCACCGCGACGATGGGGGCAACTCTCGCCGAACTCAGCGGCAACCGGTTCGCCCTGGGCCTCGGCCGCGGGATCGACGCGCAGTGGCAGATCCTCGATGTGCCGCCGGTCACCGGGGCGCAACTCGCCGATGTCGCCGAAGTTCTCCGCATCTTGTGGCGCGGCGAGATGATCGTCGGACACGACGGCCCGATCGGGAGCTTTCCGCTGCTGAATCTCGGCGTCTCGGTGACACCGGTACCGGTCATGCTGATCACCATGTCCCGCCGGACACTCGAACTCGCCGGTCGCATCGCCGACGGCGTGGTGCTGCACACCTTCTTTTCCGACGAGGCGACGCGTAGAGCCGTAGAGATCGTGCGCACCGCCGCCGAACGCGCCGGACGGGACCCGGCGTCGGTACGCATCTGGTCGGTCCTGGCCACCATCCCCGACGGACTCGGTGACGCCGAACGACTCCGTCGCCTCTACGGACGACTGGCCACGTACCTGCAGGGCTACCCCGATGTCCTCATGAAGGCCAATGACTGGGCCGCGGCAGATCTCGAACACCTGAGAGCGACGGACGCGTTCGTCGGCGCGCGCGGTCCGATTGACGCCACCGCGACCGACGACGAGATCCGGCAACTCCATGCGGCCATACCGCAAGCGTGGGTGGCCGACTCGGCGACCGGCAGCGCGGCACAGTGCGCCGCCACTATTGCCCACCAATTCGACCTCGGTGTCGACTCCGTCATCCTGCACGGGGCGGCCCCGTCCGAACTCCTCGACGTCCTCGCCGCGTATCGGTCCATCCGACCGGAACTGCCTGATCTCCCGGTCAATCCCGGACTCTCCGCGGCCTACGCGCGCGTCTCGATCGGTGACACTCGATGACCGGGAGCGGGGTGAGTCCATCGCCCTCGAAACCGGGGTTGATCCCCACCGATGTCGACGCGGTCACCGCCGACTTCCTCACCGGTGTGCTGCGTTCGGCCGGTCACGTGGCGACGGTGGCTTCGGTGTCGGCATCTCCGGTCGGTTCCGGTCAGATGGCCAGTTCGTTCCGGTTGTCGCTCACCTACGCGATCAACGACGCGACGCTCCCGACAACCATGGTCGCCAAGATCGCCACCGGCCCACTCGACCAACGCACGTTCGCAGTGGGCGCATTCCGCAACGAAGTTGCCTTCTACGCCGACATCGCCCCGACAGTCGACGTCCCCACTCCACGCGCATACGCGGCGGTGATCTCCGATGCGGGAAGCGAGTTCGTGCTGCTCCTCGAGGACATGGCCCCGGCGGAGCAGGGTGATCAGATCGCCGGCGCCGATCCGCAGGCCGTCACCGCGGTTGCCGTTGCCGCCGCCGGCCTGCACGCACCCCGGTGGTGCGATGAAACGCTGCTCACCGAAGCCGGCCTGAACTTGCCCACCGCCGAGGACGCGGACATGATGCAGGAGTTCCTCGTCCCGATGGCGGACACCTTCCGCGAGCGGTTCGCGCCGACGGGGCCGGACTCTGCAGCCCTCGACCATCTCGTGGCGCACGCACACGACTGGCTCGTCGCATCCGACCAGCCGTACACGATCATCCACTCCGACCTGCGGCTCGACAACATCCTGTTCGATCCGGACGGAACGGCCACGGTGGTCGACTGGCAGACCATTGCCGCCGGTCCCCCCTTGCGTGACATCGCATTTCTGGTCTCTACGAGTCTGTCGGTCACGGACCGGCGCGCTCATGAACGAGCCATCGTGAGCGCCTACCACGATGCACTGTGCACACGCGGGATCGCCGACTACTCGGCAGCGCAGTGCTGGAACGATTACGTCGACGGCCTGCTGCACACGCTGCTGCTGGTGGTGTTCGGCGCGGGCGCGGCGCAGCCCACCGAGCGTGGTGATCGCATGTTCGCGACCATGTTGTCGCGGGGTGCCGCAGCCGTCGCCGATCATGCGAGCGGATCGTCGGGGTGAAACTGGTGATCGGGGCGACCGGTTTCCTCGGCTCCCGGGTGACGCGGCAGTTGGTCGAATCCGGCGAACACGTGCGGGTTCTGGTGCGCGCGACCAGCAACACCCGGGCCATCGACGATCTCGATGTGGAGCGGGTGGTCGGCGACCTGTTCGACAGCGACGCGCTGGCGTCGGCGATGTCGGGCTGCGAGGTGGTGTACCACTGCGCGGTAGACGCGCGCGCCTGGCTCACCGATGGCTCGGTGTTGGATCGAACCAATGTTGACGGGGTGCGTTCGGTGCTTGACGTCGCCGCCCGTGCCGACCTGCGAAAATTCGTGTTCACCAGCAGCATCGCGACGATCGGACGCCGTCCGGACGCCATCGTCGACGAGACCGACGAGTTCAACTGGCACCACGAGGCGAACGATTACATCCGGTCCCGGGTCGCCGGCGAGGACGTCGCCCTGGGTTACGGACGCGACGGCCGGGTGCCGGTCGTCGCGCTGTGCGTGGCCAACACCTACGGCCCTGGCGACTACCTGCCCACCCCGCACGGGTCGTTCGTCGCGGGCGCCGCGCTGGGCAAACTGCCCTTCACCGTTCGCGGGATGCGCACCGAATCGGTGGGTGTCGACGATGCCGCCGCCGCGCTCCGTCTCGCCGCCGACAAGGGCCGCGTCGGCGAACGCTACATCATCGCCGAGTCGCAGATCGACCTCGACGAGGTCGTGTCCATCGCAGCCGGCATCGCCGGTCGTCGAGAACCCCGTCTGGTGTTGCACAAACCGACGATGTATGCGATCGGTGCGGTGGGCTCCTTGCGCAGCCGACTGACCGGTGCCACACCCAAGCTCAGCGTGCAGACCGTACGGCTGATGCACCAGATGTCGCAGATGGATCACCGCAAGGCGGTGCGCGAACTCGGTTGGGAGCCGGCACCGGTGGCCGATGCCGTGCGTGCGGGGGCGCGGTTCTGGCTCGACCTCGCGGCGCGGCGAACGGCTGCAGGTGCCGGCCCTTCGTGACGCCCACCCCTCACATCAGTTCGTGCCCAGCAACTCCGCGAGTTCGCTCAGCGTGTAGGGGGCGCTGTCCTTGTGGTCGCGGTAGGCGACGAACGACGCCTGCTGGGGCTCATAGCGCCCGATGAAACCGCCTGCTGCGGTGAATATTTGACCGGTGACGTGTCGTGCGGCGCCGCTGGCGAGGAACACGTAGAGCGCGGCGACGTACTCGGGCGGGGCAGGGTCGAGCGCCGCGTCCCGGGTCACCTCGTCGAGTATCCCTCGCCGATGCAGGCTCTCGATATGCGACACGTAGTCGTCACCGCTCGACAACCGCGACTTCGCACCGGGCATCACCACGTTCACCCGGACGCCACGGTCGGCGAGGTCGGCACCAGCGGCCAGCGCAAGGGCGTTGACCCCGCCCTTGGCCGCCGGGTAGCCACTGCCCCCGAACATCCCGAGCGAGGCCGCGGACCCGGTCAGGACGATCGACCCGGTCTGCTGTTCGGCGAAGACCCGGCCGGCGGCCTGCATCAGATGAAATGCACTCATCAGATGTGCGTCGAGCTGGTCACGGAACTCCTCGGCGCTGATCGACAGGATCGTCGATCCCGGCGGTTCGGCGATCCCGGCACAGTTGATGGCGATGTCGAGCGCCCCGAACTCCGAGAGCGCCGCATCGACCATCTTCTGGGCCACACCGTCGTCACCGGCCGACCCGACAACGCCCACCGCATAGCCACCACCGCCACGGATCTCGGTGACGGTCTCATCGACGGCAACCGGATCTCGACCGTTGATCACCACCGACACACCTCGTCCGGCGAGCGCGTATGCCACCGACAGACCGATCCCCCGGGTCGCGCCGGCCACCGCGGCAACGCGACCCGAGAGACTCAGGTCCCCCGCCCCCGGCCAGGGGGCGGTCACCGACTCGGGGTCATCAAACACCGCTACCCACCGGCGTGATCGGAATCGATCGCCCACGGTCGGTGAACTCGAAGTCGGCGCCCGAACTGAATCGCGCGATCGCCACCTCCCCTGACTCCTGGTGCGCGGCATCTCCTCTGCTCATCACGAACTCGGTGACTCCGTCGGCAGCGGTTGCCGACGACACCGCCCAGTATGCGTCCACCGCGGTCGCGATCGCCTGCAGCGGTTCGACGTGGTCGGCATCGAGAAGCGCGATCCAGCCGCCGTCGACGGCCGCATCCGACTCGGTGGGCACCACAACGATGACGTCGTCCCCCCGCACCTCGGCAGCCACCCCGGTGTAGGCGAGCGGACCGAGAACCGGATGCAGGTTGATCACCGTCGCCAGGGCCGACGCGTCGGCGCCCAGCGTCAGCGCCCGCCGCAGACGGTCGGCCGACAATCCCGCGATGCCGGTCAGCTGTTTGCGGTAGATTTCGCGCACCTGGGCCTCATCGGTCGCGTGCCGACGAACCGACCAGAGGAAGCCGAGCGACAACAGCTGGTGCTGCAGTGCGATCTCCTCGGCGATCCGGGCGAGCGCGGTGTGTGACCACTCCCGGAACTGGAGGTCGGCGAGCAGCGGTCCCCGGTAGTCGACCAGTCCGTCTGTCGCCGACGCGTCGATGGGGGTGAGCGTCACCGTCCCGGCTCGGGTGCCGAACATCTCCTGCGCATCGGACGGCAACGGCAGTTCGTCGCGGTCGTCCTCGATCGTCACTGTCCACTCACAATGCGGTGTACGACCTTCCGGCCGTCGCGGCGGCCGGTGGATCGGACGGATGCGCGCCCGACGGTTCGTGGCGATGGCAGTGGCGTCGAAAGTCGGGTCCTCGATGTCGTGGCACATCGTGGTGACGTAGTCGTCGCCCATCGGTTCCACGTCCATCAACGCGCCGCAGTGCTGCAGGAAGAAGGAACCGTGGTACTTGTCGGTCACCTCATAGCGAAAGTCCATGAACTGTGGTGGCGCACCGATGTCGAGTTGCAGACATTTGAACATGTCCTCGACGCCGTCGCCGTCGATGCCGAGAGCGGTGCGCATACGCTGGGTGTAGACGGGGCTGGCGGCCATCCACTCCTCGATGGCGACCTGCCCCATCACTTCTCGCCCGAAGGCGCTGATCAGGTGTGCCATACCACTGCGGTCGATCAACTGCCCGGAGAGCAGGAGTTCGGGCACCAAGACGGCGAGTTGCGACTGACTCAGACCTTGGTAGGCCGGGGCTAAGGTAGTCATCTCAGTGCTCACCAGAACTCGACGGGCGCCTTGCCGAACGGATACCAGCCCGGCTGATCGCCGGTGGCCTTCTCGATCCGCTTGAGCATGCCGTCACTCATCGCGTTGTTCTTCAGCATCTCGATGAACAGCGCCGACACGTTCCCGTAGTCGAAGAAGTCGCGCTGCCAGGAGAACTGGAAGTTACCGGCGTACTTGAACCAGCTGCCCTGAATACCCTCGAGGGCGTAGTTGGTGCCGTCCTCGCGGGTGCCCTGATACACCTGCTTCCAGAAACCGATCATGTCGCCGGTCTGATCGTCGATCACCCACGCCTGATACGGATACTCCCAACCTTCGAGGCCCTCCATCTCCTGGCCGAGTGCGATGTCGCGGATCTCGTCGCGTCCGACGGCCATGAAATCTTTGTCGGGGCCGTAATTCCACCCGTAGGTGGCGTCTTCGGTGTAGAACTCCGCCAGCGGTTTCCAGTCGCCGGCCTTCTCCGCCTCGACGTTGGCGTCCAGCCAACGCTGTTTCATCTCTTCCAGTTCGGCACGATCAAAAGGCATGTCGCGTCTCTCCACTCACTCGTCGTCCACAATCTTGAGGGCTTGTGTCGGGCAATACATGACCGCGGCCTCGACCTCGGCTCGGCGGCTCTCGTCTGGCTCCTTGTCGAGGATCTCGACGTGGTCGGAGTGCGCTCGGAAGACCTCAGGCGCCTCCATCTCGCACATGCCGTGCCCCTGGCACAGATCCAGATCCACTTCGACACGCATCGGCGCTCACCGCCTCCGGTACTTCACACGGCACGGCTGCTGCAGCTGAACGACCATCTTGGAATGATCATTGCGGTAGGTCTCCGACGGCTGCAGCATCTCGAACTCGTAGTTCTGGAACAGTACCGAGAAGATCGCCTTGAGCTGCATGATCGCGAACTGCGCCCCGACGCAACGATGGCGGCCGGCACCGAACGGAATCCACGTCCACCGGTTCACCAGGTCCTCCTGCCGGGGCTTGTCATAGCGATCCGGATCGAAGGTGTCCGGCTCGGGGAAGTCCTCGGGTAGCCGGTTGGAGATGGCCGGGGACACCGCGATCGACTGACCTGCCGTGATCTCGAAGTCCTCGATGTGGAAGTCGTTCTGCACCACACGCATCAGGATGATCAGCGGTGGGTGCAGCCGCAGGGCCTCCTTGAGCGCATTCTCCAACTGCGGCATCTGCCGGGTGTGGGCAAAAGTGTATTCGGGCCGTTCGCCGTCGGGGGTGTCGCCGTAGATCTCGTCGAGTTCGGCGTACACGCGCCCCATGTAGTCGGGGTTGCGCAACAATTCGATCAGCGTCCACGCTGCGGTTCCTGAGGTGGTGTGGTGGCCGGCGAACATCATCGAGATGAACATCCCGGTGATGGTGTTGGCGTCGAATCCGACCTGGACGAGAACATCCATCAGGTCGCGATCTTCTTTGTTCTCAGTCGGATTCGCGATCCGCTCGTCCATCACGCCCTGGATGAACTCCACCAACTCGGCCCTCGCCTCGTCGCGCTTGCGGAAGCTCTCGATGTCGGCGTTGTAGTCGACGTAGGCGATCGGGTCGGTGCCCTTCTCCAGGTCGTGGAACAGGTGCGCGATGTGTCCGTTGAGCCGCTCGCGGAACTTGCGGCCGATCAGGCACGCCGACGACGTGTACAGCGTGAGTTCGGCGAAGAACTCGAGCAGGTCGATCTCGCCTTCGTCACCCCAGTCGGCGATGATGCGTTCGACCTCGTTCGGGATGGTCACCGCGTGCTGCTTCATGTGCGGGCCCTTGAGCGCCGAGTTGTGGATGGCCTTGGAACGCTCTTCGGGGCTGGTGTCGAAGACGACGCCCTCCCCGAACACCGGCGTCATGAACGGGTAGGCGGCCGCCTGATCGAGATCTTCTTCCGGCGCCCGGAAGAACTCCTCATTGGCAAGTGCACCCGAGACGAGGACCACCTCCCGGTCGGCGAGCTGGAACTGGCCCACATCGCCACACTCGTCGCGGACCCGCCAGAACAGCCCGATGGGGTCAGAGGCGAGTTCGTCGAGGTGGCCGTGTTCGCCGTCCCCGCCGGAGACGCGCTGGGGTTTGGTGAGAGCGGTCATGCGTCGGTTCCCTTCTTGGTCAATGCTCCTTCGGCCTCGATCTCCACCACGCGCATGTGCGCCCCGCGCGGCATCGCGACGATGGCGCCGATCCCCTGCGCAAGGTGTTCGGGGGCAAGGAAGTTCCCATGCCGAGCGAGGCCGTGTCTGATCCAGTCGTTGAGCATGGCGTCGGTGGATTTCTGATCCAGGTTCATACCCATGCCGGTGATGGTCTGGCCCGGCCGGATGATGCTGGCCCGCACGCCGGTTCCTTCGAGTTCCAGCTGCACGGTCGCGACCAGGCCGTCGATACCCGACTTCGCCGCCACGTAGGCCGACGACCAGGGTCGCGGATGCAGCGCCACATCGGAACCGATGAACACGAAGTCACCGCGTCCGCGTTCGATCATGTCCGGGACCACCGCACGGTAGATGCGGTGTGCGCCGACGAGGTGGATGTTCACCTGCGACGCGAACTCATCGGAGGACGTCTCGTAGGAGAGCCCGATCGCGAGATCGCCCGCACCGGAGACCGCGATCTCGATTGGCCCCAGGGCTGCCTGCGCCTTCGCCACGCAGTCGACGACGGATTGTTCGTCGGTCACGTCGAGCGGGACCGCCACCGCCTCACCACCATTGGCGGTGATCTTCTCGGCGATCTCGTGGCACTTGTCCACGCGCCGGGCTGCGAGTGCGACCGGATAGCCTGCGTCGGCCAGATATTCGGCGGTCGCTGCGCCGATACCCGAGGACGCACCGGCGATCAGCACCGGTCGTCTGTCCGGATGAGGGATGAATGCCATCAGCGCACCTGCACTTTCACGGGTAGTTGGGCGAAGCCACGAACATTCACCGAGTGGACGCGGACGGCACGATCCATGTCGATGTCCACCGACTTGATGGTGCGAACCACCTCGGACAGACCGATGTTCGATTCGAGTCGCGCGAGGTGCGCGCCGAGACAGAAGTGGGTCCCCATGCCGAAGCTCATCAGCGCTTGGCTGCAGTCGCGGCCGATCTGGTACCGATCGGCGTTGTCGAAGACCTCGTCGTCCCGGTTGGCCGAACCGACGAGCAGCAGCACCCGATCACCCTCCGGGATGGTGATGTCACCGAAAGTGGTGTCGGCGGCGACTTTGCGCAGCACCATCTGCGTCGAGTTGTCGTATCTGAGGGTCTCCTCGGTCCAGTCGGGCACCATGTCCTCGTCGGCGATCACCTTGGCGAGTTCGGCCGGATTGCGCCAGGCCCAATACAGTGCGCTGGCAAGCAGTTTGGTCGTGGTCTCGTTGCCGGCGACCACCATCAGCACCATGAAGCCGACGATCTCGTCCTCGGTGAGGCTGGTCTTCTCGCCGGTCTCGTCGTCGTCGATCTCGGCGGCGATCAACGCCGACACCAGATCCTCGCCGAGATTGTTCCGGCGTTCGGCGATGAGTTCGGTGTAGTACTTGTGCAGTTCGATATAGGCGTAGACGGCGGCCTCGGGGATGTCGAGCACACCCTCTTCGCGATGCAGCAGCAGATCCGACTGCTGCCGCAGGAAGGCGCGATCGGCCTCGGGGACCCCCAGCAGTTCGGAGACGACGTCCATCGGGAGCAGGCCGGCGAAGTCCTCGACGTAGTCGAACTCGCCCATCTCGAGACATCTGTCCCAATGTTGCTGTGTCAGTGCGGTGATCCGATCTGTGAGGTCGTTGACGCGCCGTGGCGTGAACCCCTTGGACACCAGCTTCCGGATGCGCATGTGCTTCGGGTCGTCCATCGCCAAGAACGACATTGACTTGTGTGCGTCCGGCCCATACGACGACGGGTCCATCGACACGCCCCACGCGTTGGACAGGTTCACACTGTCGCGAAACCCCGTGCGCACATCGGAATGTTTGGCCAGCGCCCAGAAGTTCATCTCCGCGTTGTAGTAGACAGGCGCCTCGTCCCGGAGCCGAGCGTACGTCGGATACGGATCCTCGTGAAAGTCATAGGCATACGGATCGAACGGGACGAGATGCTCCATACCCGTCCCCGTGGCGGTATCGGTCATCACTTCTCCATCAGTAGGTGTGCTGCTGCGACCAGACGTTCGGATGTCTGCTCGTAGGACATATGCCCCATCCCCGCGTGCACCAGGCCACCGGCGTAGATCATCTCGAGTGCATCGAGCAGCGGACCCGGGTGCTCGGGGTCCACCTCGAGCGCCTCGGCGAGCCGGCGACGAATAAAACCGCCGATCCGCAGGCGCAGGTGCTCGACGTCCGGGTCGGTGCCCAACAGCGCCATGGTCACGGCGCCACCGAGCTGCCCCTCACCTGCCACCACCATCGAGACCTCACGCAGCACCTGGGCGACGCGCTCGGCCGGTGGCACCGACAGATCCGGCTCGGGCACACCCGCACTGAGGCGACGCCAGAACACCTCGGCGACCAGATGACTCTTCGACGAGAAATACGTGTACGCGGTCGCCGGGGCGACCCCCGCCAATTTCGCCACGGTGCGCACAGTGAGACCGTCGAAACCCTCGATGTTGAGCACCTCGACCGCCGCGTCGGTCAACCGGGTGACCGTCTCGGCCTGTTGCTGCGTCAGCCGTCGGCGAGTGGATTCCTGAGACACGGGACTGGACATGTGAGTCACGCTACACTAGGTTTGATCACGAGTCCAGACACCTGTCCAGATGGAGTTCCAGACCATGCCTCTACGCCCAGTGTCGTCGTCAGACCTGTTGATCGACGGCAAACTCGCTCCCGGCACCGGCGGCACTTTCGATGTGCGCAACCCGGCCACCGAAGAAGTACTCGGCCAGGCGGCCGATGCCACCGCCGACGACATGGACGCGGCGATCGCGGCCGCGCGCCGCGCCTTCGACACCACCGACTGGTCACGCGACCACGGGTTCCGCGCGCGCTGTCTGCGTCAGCTTCGCGATGCGCTGCTCGCCCACGGCGACGAGTTCCGCGAACTCGCCGTCGCCGAGGTCGGTTGCCCGACCTTCCTGACCTCCGGACCCCAATTCTCCGGCCCCGTCAACGATCTCGGCTACTTCGCCGACCTGGCCGAGTCCTACGAGTGGACCACCGATCTCGGCGAGGCGAAACCGATGGGCCTCAAGAACACCCGCGAAGTCCGGTACGAGGCGGTCGGGGTGGTCGGCGCCATCACCCCGTGGAACTTCCCGCACCAGATCAACTTCGCGAAGATCGGCCCCGCCTTGGCGGCCGGTTGCACGGTGGTACTCAAGCCCGCGCCGGACACCCCGTGGTGCGCGGCGTTGGTCGGCAAGGTCATCGCCGAGGAAACCGACTTCCCGCCCGGCGTCATCAACGTCGTCACCTCCAGCGATCACGCGCTCGGTGCGCAGCTCTCGACCGATCCGCGCGTCGACCTGGTCTCGTTCACCGGTTCCACCGCGACCGGCAAGAAGGTGATGGCCGGTGCCGCCGAGACATTGAAGAAGGTGTTCCTGGAACTCGGCGGGAAGTCGGCGTTCATCGTGCTCGACGACGCCGACATCGCGTCGGCCTGCTCGATGGCCGCGTTCAACGTGGTCACCCACGCCGGTCAGGGATGCGCCATCACCACCCGGCTGGTGGTCCCGCGCGAGAAGCTCGACGAGGCGATCACCGCGACGAAGAACGCGCTGGCGGGACTGCCCGCCGGCGATCCGAGCGACGCGGGAACCATCTGCGGACCGTTGATCTCGGCCGTCCAACGCGACCGGGTGGAGTCCTACATCGCGCTCGCCAGGAGCGAGGGCGGCACCATCGAGATCGGCGGCGGCCGTCCCGCCGACAGGGACAAGGGCTACTTCGTGGAGCCCACCCTGATATCCGGCCTGGACAACTCCGCCCGGGTCGCGCAGGAGGAGATCTTCGGGCCGGTGCTGGTGATCATTGCGCACGACGGCGACGATGATGCGATTCGCATCGCCAACGATTCACCATACGGCCTGTCGGGGGCGGTCTGGGGTACCGATCCGGACCGGATCAACAAGGTCGTCAACGGAGTCCGCACCGGGACCATGGGCATCAACGGCGGCATCTGGTACTCCGCCGACGTCCCGTTCGGTGGCTACAAGCAGTCCGGCATCGGTCGCGAGATGGGCGTCGCCGGATTCGAGGAGTATCTGGAGTCCAAGGCCGTGGCGACCCCGGCGTGACCCTTCGTGACGCTCGCAAGCTCGCTCCTCAGGGAACAGCAGGTGACGCTCGCAAGCTCGCTCCTCACCGACCAACAGATGACGCTCGCACAACCCACAACAGAAAGCAGCACAATGACTTCCGATAGTCGCAACCGTTTCGGAGACAAGACCATCATCGTGACCGGGGCCGCCGGCGGCATCGGTGAGGTCTATGCCCGCGCTCTGGCCGCCGAGGGCGCCAACGTCGTCGTCGCCGACCTCAACGACGACGCAGGTAAGCAGGTGGCCGCCGACATCAACGGTCTCTACGTCAGTACCGACGTCGCCGACGAACAGTCCGCGCAGGCGCTCGCCGCGGCGGCCGTCGACGCCTATGGCCGGATCGACGGTCTGGTCAACAACGCGGCGATCTACGGCGGGATGAAGCTCGACTTCCTGATCACCGTGCCCTGGGACTACTACAAGAAGTTCATGAGCGTGAACCTCGACGGCGCCCTCAACGTCACCCGGGCGGTGTACCCGCATATGACCGACGGCGGCGCGATCGTCAACCAGTCCTCCACCGCCGCATGGCTCTACAGCGGTTTCTATGGCCTGGCCAAAGTGGGTGTGAACGGCCTCACCCAGCAGCTGGCCACCGAACTGGGCGGACAGAACATCCGGGTCAACGCCATCGCGCCCGGCCCGATCGACACCGAGGCCACCCGCTCCACCACTCCCAAGGAAATGGTGGACGACATCGTCAACCGTCTGCCGCTCAAGCGGTTCGGGACACCGGAGGATCTGGTCGGCATGTGCTTGTTCCTGCTCTCCGACGAGGCCGGTTGGGTGACCGGGCAGATCTTCAATGTCGACGGTGGACAGGTCATCCGCTCATGAGTGACCCCGGCCCGGGACAGATCCGGCTCGGCTACGTCGGACTCGGCAACATCGGGGGTCCGATGGCCGCAAGCCTCACCGCCTGGTCGGACGAGCTCACGGTGTTCGACCTCTCCGCCGACGCAGTCGCCAAGCTCGTCGATGCGGGCGCCACCGCGGCGTCATCGTTGGTCGATCTCGCCACCCGTGCCGACATCATCGGCATCTGCGTGCTCAACGACGATCAGGTACGCACGGTCGTGTCCGGTGCCGGCGGGCTCCTCGAGGCCGCCACGCCCGGAACGATCATCGCCGTCCACTCCACCATCAGCCCTCAGACGGCCACCGAGTTGGCCGCCCACTGCGCCGACAAGGGCGTCACCCTGCTGGACGCACCGATCTCCGGGGGCGCGGCGGGTGCCGAGCAGCGGCGGCTGGCCATCATGGTCGGGGGTGACCGGGAGGCATACCTGCGGTTGAAGGAGCCTTACGCGGCGGTGTCGGACATGCTCGTCCACGCTGGCAACGACGTGGGCGCCGGCACCAAGATGAAATTGGCGCGCAACCTGATGCATTTCGTGGCGTTCACCGCGGCGATGGAGGCATCTCGCCTCGCCGAGGCCGCCGGGATCGACATCACCAAGCTCGGCAAAGTGGTTCGGCACACCGACGCGATCACCGGTGGGCCGGGTGCGATCATGCTGCGCGACACCACTGCCGACGTGGCACCCGACGACTTCTGGCACGACGTGCTGATCCCAGTCCGCGGGCTCGGCGAAAAGGATCTGACCCTGGCGCTGGAACTGGGACGCGAACTCGACGTCGACCTCCCCCTCGGCGAAATCGCGCTACGCGACTTCGCGGCGGAACTCGGTGTGCCACATCAGGAAGGAGAACAACGATGACGGCCCCACATGAGGCAGGTACAGACGGGTCGAGCCCAGACGAGACTGCCGACGCCCGGCGGCGAAAGGGCCTCGACATGATGTCGAAGGTCTACGGCTGGGAGATGTCCGACGGACCGGGCGACTTCTTCGCGCACACCTGCGATCAGGTGTTCGCCGAAGTGTGGACCCGCGAGGGGTTGTCCATCCGTGATCGTCGGCTGATCCTGCTGGGTGCGCTCGCCGCCGGTGGGCAGATCGACGTGGCCGAGATACAGGCCGGGGCAGCCCTGACCAACGAGGAACTGACTCCCGAGCAACTCGAGGAGATCGCGTTGTTCCTCTGCTACTACGTGGGCTGGCCGTTGGGCACCAAGATGAACTTCATGTTCGGCACTGTGATCGCCAATCATCGCAAGAACCAGAAGTAGCCCATGTCCGTCTCGGGCCGTGGACCTCGCCCGAGCCAGTCAGGAGCATCATGGAGTTCACCTACGAAGACCTGACGGCCGACGAGTACCACCACCGGGTTGCGGTGTACCAACCGCTCACCGCAGCCCTCCGCGAACTCGTCGACGCCGTCATCCGGACCGAGGTCGACGACGCGACCGTGCACTCGGCGACGGAAACGATCTCGGAGGTCACCGCAGCCTTGCGGGCACAGCAGATCCCCGGGGCCTACGGTGTCCGGCACACCGCCGAGGGTCGCGGAATGGCCTGGGGCAACGCGGTGATCGGCCTCCGCAACGCGATCGCGCCACCGCTGACGGTGGTCCGGGGCAGTGTCACCGATCCAGTGGTCGCCCACGCCGACGTGGAACTCGGCGCCGCATACGAGGGTCCGCCCGGTCACGTCCACGGTGGTGTGGTTTCTCTGCTGTTCGACCAGGTTCTCGGTGAGGCGGCGAGTATGACCGGCCTACCGAGCTACACCGGGACGCTCACCATCCGATATCTGCGGCCCACCCCGTTGGGGCCGCTGCGGATCGAAGCATTCACTCCAGAACGGGATGGCCGAAAGACGTTGGCCCGCGCGGCGATGCTGGTCGACGGGGCTGTCACAGCGGAGGCCGAAGGCCTCTTCATCTCACCGCGCGGGATGACTCCGCTGCACCCGTTTGCCGGCGAGTCCCGATGATGCGGCCGGCGTTCTCCCGCGGGTCACCGTCGCATGGCCCGCGCATCGACCGCTACGGTGCGCCCGGCGCCACGAAGGGCAGGCCGCGCGGCGCCCCGTCCCGCGCCAGATCCACCAGCGCGTCGACGTCGAGACACGTCTCCACGAGATCGCCGAGCACGTCGAGTCGCCGTTCTCGCGCGGCCCCGAAAGAGACGTCAGAAGCATTGAGCGACAGAGACTGCCGAAGAAACTCGTGCCGCAACTCGTCGCCCTCGAGCGAACCGTGCCACATGGTGCCGAAGACGCGGCCCGCACGTGCGCCGGCGAGGAACTCTTCGGCGCCTTCACCTCGGGTGATCCGCCCGTGATGGATTTCGTAGCCCGAGGCCGGCACGTCGCGCCACCGCCCCTCCGACAGCCGCAGTACCTTCGACGACCCGAAGGTGGTCTCGACGTCGAGCAGTCCCAGACCGTCGACCTCGGCCGGCGCACCTTCGATACCTTCGGGGTCGCAGACCGTGCGGCCGAGCATCTGAAAGCCACCGCAGATACCCAGCACCGGTCTGCCCGCCTGTGCGTGGTCGATGATCGATCGGTCGAGGCCGCGCTCGCGCAGCCAGGCCAGGTCGGCGATGGTCGATCGCGTGCCCGGCAACACCACCAGGTCGGCGTCGGCCAGCGATCGGGGATCCGAGGCGAACACGACGTCGAGGTCGGGTTCGATACCGAGCGCGTCTACGTCGGTGAAGTTGCTGATGCGGGGCAGCCGGATCACCACCACCCGTGCGCGCCGCCCGGTCGTCGTCCGTCGTCCTTGCAGGTCGAGGGCATCCTCGGAGTCCAACCAGATGTCCGGGTGCCAGGGCAGCGTGCCGAACACCCGGCGGCCGGTGACCCGTTCGAGATCGCGCAGGCCCCCAGCGAGCAGATCGAGGTCACCGCGGAACTTGTTCACGACGAACCCCGCAACCAATGCCTGATCCTCCGGCGACAGCAGGGCCACCGTACCGAGGAACGCCGCGAACACCCCACCGCGATCGATATCACCGACGACGACCGTCGGCAGATCGGCATGCCGGGCCAATCCCATGTTGACGTAGTCACCCGCCCGCAGGTTGATCTCGGCGGGGCTGCCCGCGCCCTCGGCGACCACCACGTCGAATCGAGTCGCGAGATCGTCGAAGGCGGCGTGTGCCGCCCGCCCGAGCTCGCGCCGTCCCTCCAGCCAGTCCGAGGAGTCGATCGCACCCCACGGCCGTCCCATCAACATGACGTGGCTGCGGCGATCGCTCCCCGGTTTCAGCAGGACCGGATTCATCGCCGCCTCCGGGGTGGCCTGCGCCGCCATGGCCTGCACCCACTGGGCCCGCCCGATCTCCACACCGTCACCGTCTGGACCGACGCACACCATCGAGTTGTTCGACATGTTCTGCGCCTTGTACGGCGCGACCCGCATGCCACGGCGCGCCAACGCCCGGCACAAACCGGTGGTCACCACGCTCTTACCGGCGTCGCTGGTGGTGCCCGCGATCAAGATGCCCGCCATCGAGAACTCCTCACCCACGAACCGGTCGCAGATCAGTAAACTCGACAATCAGCGTGAAGCACAAACGCTTTCATGTGACCGTCGGCAGAAGGGAAGCCCACGTGTCCGCAGGGACCCCACCAGCACGCGACGTCATCGAACCGATCGAGTTCACCGAACTGTCCGGCGGCAACGGCTGTTCGATCGTGAGCGCCACCCCGGGACCCGACCTCGTCGAACACGGCTACCGTGAGGGTGAGTACGCGGTCCGCGGTGTGGCGCGCGGATACGCGCCGTCGGGCGCCGACGGCGTGACGTTGCTCGATTCCGCCGCGTTCACCACGCGCGCCCTGCTCCGACGACCCGTCGCGGACACCGGTTTCAACGGCACCGTCGTGGTGGAGTGGCTCAATGTCAGCAGCGGCTCCGATGCCGCACCCGAATACACCTATCTCGCCGAGGAACTCCTCCGGAACGGCTACGCCTGGCTGGGCGTGTCGGCCCAATACACCGGAATCGCCGGCGGACACGGTTCGGTGGGAATGGCGATCGATGGCGGTCCCCGCAGTCTTGCCGCCAAGGACCCGGAACGCTATGGCGCACTGCGTCACCCCGGCGATGCCTATTGTTTCGACATCTTCGGTGCCGTCTGCGCCGCACTGCGCGCACCCTCCGACGACGGTCACCCGCTGAGCGGGTTGTCGGTGCGACGCGTGCTCGCCGCAGGCGAGTCGCAGTCGGCGATGGCGCTGACCACCTACGCCAACCGGTTCGCCGAGCGCCATGCGGTCCTCGACGGCATCCTCATCCACAGCCGCGCCGCAGCCGAGATGCCGTTCGGCGAGCCCGGATGCGGCGTCGACATCGACCAGGTCTTCCGCGGCGCACCCACCAGGATCGCCGAATCGGTGCCCATCCCGGTGTTCATGGTGCAGACCGAGACCGACGTGTTGACCAACTTCATGTCGGTGCGGTCACGTCAGCCCGACACCGACCGCATCCGGATCTGGGAGCTGGCCGGGACCTCGCACGCCGACCTGCACCAGATCGGCCCGTACGAATCCATGCTGGGCTGCCCGACACCGGTCAACCGAGGCCAACAGCGTTTCGTCCTGCGCGCAGCCCTGCACCACCTCAACGCCTGGGCCGCCGGTGGCCCCCCGCCGCCGATCGCGGCACCGCTGGCCGTCGAGAGCCTCGACACGAGACCACGATTCGTTCTCGACGAAATCGGCAACGTTGTCGGCGGGGTGCGTTCACCCAGCGTCGACGCGGCGACCCAGGTACTGCGCGGCATCGTCACCGGTGACGTCGTCCGCATCTGCATGCTCTTCGGTTCCACGACTCCGGCCGATCCCGGCCTGCTGGCGCGACGGTATCGCGACGCCGATGACTATCTGGCCCGGTACCGCTCGGCGACCGAGCAGATGATCGACAGTGGATTCGCCCTCGCCGCTGATCGCGACGAGATCCTCGCCGACGCGCGGCCGGATCTGGTGCCCAGCCGATCGGCCGTCGGCTGACCCGATGACCCCGTTCCATCCACGAGGACGTGTTCTTCGTTGACGTAGTCGCAGAGACGGGCCGACGGTAACGTCGATCGAGTGGACAACGACGTGTACGAGAACTCCGGATCAGCTCCGTTCGGAGCGGAGGAAGCCGACGCGGTGCGGCAGATGTGGAAGTCCCTGCATCTGCCCGGGCTGATCGACATCCACACCCACTTCATGCCCAAGCCGGTGATGGACAAGGTCTGGGCGTACTTCGATTCGGCCGGACCACTGATCGGACGGGAGTGGCCCATCACCTACCGGGCCGACGAGGACATCCGGGTCGCGGGCCTGCAGGGTTTCGGATTGCGCGGTTACTCGTCGCTGGTGTATCCGCACAAGCCGGACATGGCCGAGTGGCTTAACGGCTGGGCATCGGACTTCGCGGCGCATCACCCGGACTGCCTGCACACGGCCACCTTCTACCCGGAAGAGTCCGCACCCTCCTACATCTCGCACGCGATCCAGCGCGGCACGCAGGTGTTCAAATGCCACATCCAGGTCGGAGACTTCTCGCCGATGGACTCGCTGCTCGACGGGGTGTGGTCGCAGATCGCCGACAGCCAGGTGCCGGTGATCATCCACTGCGGGTCCGGGCCGGCGCCGGGCACTCACACCGGGCCCGAACCGATCGCCGCGCTGCTGCGCCGATTTCCGTCGCTACCGCTGATCATCGCGCACATGGGCACCCCCGAGTACGTCGAGTTCCTCGACCTCGCCGAGCGCTACCCGAACGTCCGCTTCGACACCACGATGTCGTTCACAGACTTTGCCGAGGAAAGTGCACCGTTTCCGGTCGACGCATTGCCCCGTCTGCTCGACGTCGGCGATCGCATCATGTTCGGCAGCGACTACCCCAACATCCCCTACCCCTACACGCATGCGCTCGAAGCGGTCGTGCGTCTCGATCTCGGCGACGACTGGGTTCGCGGCGTGTTCTACGAGAACGCCGCGCAGCTGTTCGGGATCGGCACTCCGTGAGGCGTGCGCTCAGAGCACCTGAGACAGGAAGTTGCGCAGCCGCTCCGACGACGCGTCGGTGAACAGCTGCTCGGGCGGCCCGGTTTCCACCACCGCGCCGTGGTCCATGAACAACACGTGATCGGAGACGTTGCGCGCGTAGCCCATCTCGTGGGTGACCACCACCATCGTCATCCCCTCCGCCGAGAGGTCCGCCATCAGCGCAAGGACCCCTTTGACGAGTTCGGGGTCCAGCGCGGAGGTGGCCTCGTCGAAGAACATCACCTGCGGTGACATCGCCAGCGCACGGGCGATCGCCACCCGCTGCTGCTGGCCGCCCGACAGATTGCCCGGCCGCACATCGGCTTTCGCGCGCAGACCGACGACGTCGAGTTGCCGCAACGCAACCTCGTGCGCCTCGTCTTTGCTCAACCCACGCAGCTTGCGCGGACCCAACGCGATGTTCTGCGCCACCGTCTTGTGCGGGAACAGATTGAAGTGCTGGAACACCATGCCGATGCGACGGCGCAGTTCATCGGGATTGTCGCGCAGCACCGAACGGCCGTCGAGCGCGATGTCACCCTTGTCGGGTTCGTGCAGCCGGTTGAGCACCCGCAGCAACGTCGACTTCCCTGACCCGGACGGACCGATGACAGTGGTGGTGGTGCCGGCGTCGACGGCGATGTCGACACCGCGCAGCACATGGTTCTTGCCGAACGACAGATGCAGATCGGTACCGGTCAGCGACACCGCATCGCGGGTGGTGGTCTCAGACACTGCTCAGCCTCTCTCGACGGCAGTCGGGGGTACCGGATCCTCATCTACCTCGACGGATCGGCCCGTCCGTAGGCGGGCGTCGATGTAATTGACCAAATGGGTCAGCGGAATGGTGAGCACCAGGTACACGATGCCCGCAGCCACCAGCGGCGACAGATTGCCGGTCTGGGCGTTGAGGTCACGTCCCACCGCGAACAGTTCGCGTTGACTGGCCAGCAACCCGAGGAAATAGACCAGCGAACTGTCCTTGATCAGGGCGATGAATTGGTTCATCAAGGCCGGAAGGACGCGGCGCACACCCTGGGGCACCACGACGAGCCGCATCGACTGCCGGTAACTGAAGCCGATGGCGCGTGACGCCTCCATCTGCCCGTCGTCGACGCTCTGGATGCCGGAGCGGAAGATCTCGCCGATGTAGGCCGCAGAGAGCAAGGCGAGCGCGACCGCGCCGAGCCAGTACGGATTGTTGCCGGTGATGCCACGCACCACCGGGCCCACTCCGAGCCCGACGATGAGGATCACCACCACCGCGGGCAGGCCGCGGAAGATGTCGGTGTAAATCCGGGCCGGCCAGCGCAGCCAGCGGGACCGGGAGATGCCCGCGACCGCCAGCAGCATGCCGAGGATGGTGCCCAGCACCCCGGAAACCAGCGACAGGATCAGCGTGTTGACCAGGCCGGTCTTGATCAGGTCGGGGAACGACTCCTTGTACAGCCCCCAGTCGAAGAATGTCGCGCCGAGTTGTTCCAGGGTGCTCTTCGGTGCGGTGTCGCCGGCAGCGGTGTCGTCGGCATTCTCGCGGGCGATCGCGGCGAAGTCAGGCAGTTCGGGTTCCGGCGCAGCCTTACTGCCCGGTTTCCAGCCGTCGGGTAGCTCGCGCGGAACCCAGTCGGCGTACAGGTCCGCATAGGTGCCGTCGGCGATCACCGCGTCCAGACCGGAGTTGAGGGCCTCGGTCAGATTGGGTTTGTTCTTGCCGATCGCCCAGGCGATGAAGTTGTTGACGCTGAATGTGTTCTCCACGATCGACGCGTTGTCGCCGGGCTGCACCGACCCCTCGGCCTGCTGCGACGGCGCCACCCAGGCATCGATCTGCCCGGCCTTCAGGTTCGCGTAGGCGGTGGCGTAGTCGGGGAACTTGACCGGGTCGAGCCCGAGCGTGTTGACGACGTAGTCGTCCTGCACGGTGCCCTGCACGACGCCGATCCGCACGGAATCGTTCAGGTCGCCGAAGCCTTGGACCGCACCGCCGTCCGGCGCGACGAGCGAGAAGTAGCCGAAGTCGTAGCCGTTGGTGAAATCGACGGTTCGGCGACGCTCATCGGTCGTGGTGATCGACGACGAGCCGACATCGAAGCGGTTGGTGGCAACCTGCGACAGCAGCCCGGCGAACTCGGTCCCGGCGAACTGGATCTGCAGGCCGAGCTTGGCGGCCACCGCTTTGAGAAGCTCGTTGTCGAAGCCGGTGAACACGCCCTGGCCGTTGACACAGATGCTCGGACCGGCGTCGGACAGGGTGCCCACTGACAGCGTGCCGGGCGTGAGTAGCTCGAGCTGACTCACGTCGATCTGGTCGATCGGCGTGGTGGTGGCTGTGGTGAAGCGGTCTTCGCCGCCCTGCTCGGCGGCCGCAAGGTTGAGCGGAGCCGCCGACGCCGACTCGACGCCGGGCGGCGCGCAGTTGTCGGTGGGAGCGGCAGCTGCCCGCGGCATTCCGATCAGGCCCGTCGTCGCGAGCACTGCGGCGACGATCAGCACCACCGTGACGCGTAGGGGCCGGGAGAGGGGTGTCACCTCTGCACAGTAGCGAGCACGGTCACGCGACCACTCATGCCCGACTCATCGCGCGCGAAAGTCGGCCTACGCCGAGGAGCGCCCCGCCATCCGAGCCCGGACCTCCGGCCGTCGCAACGGCGGCACCGTCTTGGGCGGTTGTCGCCGCTCGGGGAGCGCGTCGAGGAGTTCGTGCGTGGTCTCGGTGACCTTGCGCACAGCCTCCTCGAATGCCTCGGCGTTGTTCGCCGACGGGTGCCGGATGCCGCTCACCTTGCGGATGTACTGCCGGGCGGCGGCTTCGATCTCTTCGTCGGTCGCCGCGGGCTCCAGACCACGCAGTTCGGTGATGTTGCGGCACATGCTGGGCTCCTCGGGGCAGGGATGCGGTCGACGGCCTCGATACGCGTCGGGCTCGCAGGCTCGCTCGCCGCTATCCGACCACCAGTGGGTTCGAACCCCGAGCGGTGTCCGCCCTCCGGTGGTCGAGTAGCCGACGAGCGTGCGAGTCGGCGTATCGAGACCCGCCCACCGCGTCGTCAGTCGGCGACCTTGACGACCGCCTTCCCCAGGATCCGCCCCTGCGCCAGATCGGTCAATGCCTTGGGCAGTTCGTCGAGGGAGTAGGTCACGTTGACCTGCGGACTCATCCCGGCATCGATCATTTCAGTGAGCTCGTCGTGCAGCAGCGCCGGCAGATCGGGGTGGGTGCGCACATATTCGCCCCAGGCCGCGCCGACCACCGAGATGTTGCGGAACAGCACCCGGTTGAGCTTGACCGTCGGGATACCGCCGGCCGCGAAACCGATCACCACATAGCGGCCGTCCGGCGCGACCTGGCGCAGCGCCTCATCGAACACCTCACCGCCGGAGGGGTCCAGCATCACGTCGACACCCTCGGGTGCGATCTCCTTCAGCTTGGTTCCCCAACCGTCCTCGAGCTGCACGATCTCGTCGGCCCCGGCGCTGCGCAGCAGTTCGTCGGCTCCCTTGCGGTGCACGATCGCGATGACCTTGGCGCCCATCGCTTTCGCCACCATGATCGAGGCCGTGCCGACACCACCCGCGGCGCCCAACACCCCGACGATCTCGCCCGGCGCGGTCTGGGCGCGCACCTTGAGGGCGAACAGCGCGGTCTGGTAGTTGATGCCCATCGCGGCACCCTGATCGAAGGTGATGCCCTCAGGCATCGGCAACAGTTGCCCGGGCGACGCGGCGACCTGCTCGGCGAACCCGCCCACGATCGAGGCGACGAGCACCTTGTCCCCGGCCTTCACCGAAGACCCCTCGGGGGCCTCGCGGACCACGCCGGCCACCTCGGTTCCGGGCGTGAACGGCGTGGGCACCCGCAGCTGATACTTGCCCTGACTCATCAGTAGGTCGGGGAAGCACACACCGCACGACTTGATATCGACCAGGACCTGCCCGTCGGCAGGTTTGGGATCGTCGACGTCGGTCAGTTCGAGTCCTTCGGGACCGTTCTCTGCGGTCAGCACCTGTGCTTTCATAGGGCTCACCCTACTGTGCGCCGGGGGTCGACCGGATAGGATCTGCCTCATGACCGGATCGTCGACGCGGATGTCCGCAGCACCTTCTCCCGAGCGTCTCGAGGTGGCCGAGCAGGCCCCCGGTTTCATGCCGCTCGACGAGGCGCAGACCCTGTTCGAGATCGCCGGAGAGTATCTGTCACAGCCGAATTCGACCCGGATCGGGGTGGAGATCGGAACCTACTGCGGCAAGTCGACGGTATTCCTGGGTGCGGCGGCCGAGTCGGCGGGGGCAACGATCGTGACCGTCGACCACCATCGCGGTTCCGAGGAACACCAGCCTGGCTGGGAATACCACGACACCTCGCTGGTGGACCCGCACACCGGCACCCTGGACACCTCGGCACGATTCCGACGCACCATGTACGACGCCGGGCTCGAGGGCACGGTCATCGGCATGCTCGCCGGATCGGCGACGGCAGCGAAGGTGTGGGGTAAACCCGCCGACTTCGTGTTCATCGACGGCGGCCACAGCATGGCTGCCGCGCAGAACGACCTCGACGGCTGGGCCCCGTGGGTCCGCATCGGTGGCGCCTTACTCATCCACGACGTGTTCCCGAATCCCGCGGACGGTGGCCGCCCGCCGTTCGAGATCTACCAGCAGGCGCTGGCCACCGGTCAATTCACCGAGGTCCGCGCCGAGGGCTCGCTGCGCGTGCTGCGTCGCGATGCCGGCACCCCCGGCGAGCCCCTCCCCCACCCCTAGCCACGCACGGCCGGTTCCTCCCCCGGGTATCACCAGACTCTCCACGAGTTCAGAGGGGGTCTGGCGATACCCGGGGGAAGAACCGTCACTGGACAATGCCGGCCGCCCGAAGCGCAGCGATCACCCTGGGATGGAGCACCTTTGGCCGTCGCGCGTCGGACCATGTCCAACGAACGACCTGTGGCCCTGTGGCTCGAATCGCGTCCTCACGCAGCTTCTCGTCGTAGATGACATCCTCGGGCAAGCGGTCGTCAGCGAACGGCTTCGTACGGTGATACTTGAAACGCCCGTCGAACTCGCCGACCACTCGGAGCCGCCCGCTGCGATCACGCCAGCCGAAGTCACCGCGTACCGTCTGTCGGCGCCCCCCGAGCTCGACCTCGATCTCAACTTGCAACTCAGGAACGGGGATCAAGGGACAGTCGGCCAACCCGACACGACTCACGGTTTCACCAACACTCTCCGACAGGCCGTTGGCCAACACCAACGCCGACCGCAGCATCGCAATGCCGCGTCGGCGGGACAGGAGCTTGAGCTGCGTGTCGAGTTCGGCTGTCGTCACACCGAGGTGAAGCCCCGAGTCGAGGACGCAGACTGCCTGCACGAGGGTGCCCATCCGCGCAACGTCGCACACCGATCGAGCCAGCGATGTCACCTGGGTGTCGTCGACGACGACGATGTCGGATTCGCGTAACGCCGCTTGATGGATGATGCCGCGTTTGATGTGCTTTCCCGTTGTGGTGGAGGTGAAGTGGACCATCGAGAAGTCCGGGTTCAACATCGGGATGCGATGCATGGCTGCCGCCGAGAAGTGGCTGGCCGTGCGATTGGGGCCACCGTTGAGCGACGCCGCAATCACCGTGGCGCGGTATCTTTCCAACTTGGCCGCGTATGACAGCGTCGATTCGTCTCCGGCAACGGGTAGATAAGCTCCGTGCCAGACCCGCTGCGAACTTCCGGCATGCACCTCTCGGTTCAGCTCGCTGTCGGTCCGGCCGGCACGGATCGCGTCTGCGCGGAAGACGAGATCGCGGGGACCGATGTTGTTCTTGTCCATGGCCCGTGATCATGCCCGCTTCCGAGCACAACGCGATTCATCCATCCACAGGCCCACTCCCCATGGTTCGTCCCCCGGGAATCGCCATCTCCCCCTCAAACGCACGGAGAACCTGCGGATACCCGGGGGACGAACACCCAAGGCAGTCAGGACGATAGGGCGCGGATCTTGCCGAGGACGTCCGGGTAGCGTTGCAAGTGGGCGCCGCCGTTGAGGTCGAAGGCGGAGCCGGTGATCCACGCAGCCTTCTCGGAGGCGAGGTACGCGGCCATGTCGGCCACCTCTTCGGGACGGCCGCTGCGACCGAGCGGGGTGTTCTCGAGGTACTCGTCGACGAGGCCCGGCACCAGCGCGAGACCTTCGGTGAGGGGCGTGTCGACGAGGCCAGGAGAGATGGCGTTGACCCTGATCTTGCGCGGCGCCAGTTCGAGGGCCGCGACCTCGACCAACATGGTGACCCCGGCCTTCGCCGCACAGTAGGCGCCCATCCCGGCCCCGGGTTGGCGACCGTTGAGCGAGGAGATCACCGTGATGCTGCCGCCGTCGACCATCCGCTGCCCGGCGTGCTTGAGCACCAGGAACGACCCGGTGAGACATACGTCGATGCTGGTCTGCCACTGGTCGAGTCCCAGTTCGGTGAGCGCTCCGGGAACGGTGAGACCGGCGCAGCTGACCACCGCCTCGAGTTCGTCGACTGACGCGAATCCTGCGGCAACCGACGACTCGTCGGTGACATCCAGGGTGACCGCACGGCCGCCGATCTCCTCTGCCGCGGCGAGGGCGGCGTCGCTGTTCACATCGGCGACCACCACCGAGAACCCCTCGGCAGCAAGCACCCTCGCCGTGGCCAGCCCGATGCCCGATGCGCCGCCGACGACGACCGCGGTGGGTGTCATCGTGGCACCCCCTCAGCGGCATCGGCCCGATCGCCGGCGAGGTGGCGGGTCAGGAAGGCTATCTGATGGGCGACCGCGGGTTCGAACCAGTCATTGCCTTCGAAGACGTCGAAATGGTCGCAGGGGTAATGCCGAACCTCGGCGCGCGCCTTGAACCCGGCCTTGGCCGCAGCATGTGGTGGCGCACCCTGGTCGAAGTCCGCGATCTGCATGAGCACTGGCGCCGTGACGTTCTCGGCGGCCTTGTCGGCGCGGAAGCTGCCCAGTTCCAAGCCAACCGAGGCGTCGACCTCGTTGCGCCATGACGGCCCCGCGATGGCGAGGTAGCTGTCGTAGAAGCCGGGCGAGGTCAGTGCGGCCTTCTCCCCCGGCCGGCCGACGACCGGCATCATCGTCGGCGCACGGCCGGTCTTGACGGCCAACGTACTGCCGATGCCGACCGCGGTGGAACGCAGCATGGCGGCGGCGCCAACCTGCGGGTAGTGGTGGATTCCGGCAGCGAGCCCGTTGACGAGCGGCACCATGCTGATCACCGCCGCGATGTCGGTGCGGCCGCCGCCGACGATGAGCGCATGACCGCCCGATTGCGATATCCCCCAGAGAATCACCCGCGTGGGATCGACTCCCGGTTGACGCTTCGCGGCGACGATGGCCGCACGGTAGTCATCGGCCTGACCGGTCATCGAGATCCGCTGGCGCGGTGCTCCGTCGGATAGGCCGAAGCCGCGATAGTCGAAGGCGAACACCGCCAGACCCGCGTCGGCGAGCCGACGCGCGTACGGTTCGAGGCCGGAATCCTTGGTGCCGGCAAAGCCATGCGCCATCACCACGACGGGACGTCCGGAGGGCGCATCGAAGGCCGAATCCGTTGCGCCGGCGAAGAACCAGGCGTCACACGCGGTGCCGCGCGAATCGAAGGTCACGGTCTGTCGGTTGATTGTCATTCCTGCGCTCCCGCCGCCACCGCGGTCCGCTGCTGCGCGCGCTCGCCTACCCGCGACCATGGCGGGCTCCCCTGCGCTGCTGCACGTTTCATCCCGGACGGAATCTCCTTGGTGCGAATGTCGTGTTCGTAGAGATAGTGGTCGAGTTGTTGAGTGTGTCGCGGGCGGTCCAGCATGTGTCCGGTGAAGAACTGCATGTCCTCGGCAATGACCCGTCGCATGTCGTCGACACCCGGTAGCCGATAACGGCCGACCGCGTAGGCACCGATGAGCCGCGATTGGCATTCCACGAACGGGAACAGGGTCGGCGTCGCCTGCGCGAACCCGGCGAAGACGAGATCGTCGATGCCTGGGTAGAACATCCGCTTGTAGAGGTCGATGCGATTGTCGGGCGCACTGATGAAGTCCGGATCGAAGAACGGAAAGGTGATGTTGTACCCGGTTGCGTAGATGATGATGTCGAAGTCATCGGATGTGCCGTCCTCGAAGTGCACGGTCGAACCGTCGAGTCGGGAGATGTTCGGTTTCGGGATCACATCACCGGATCCGAGGCGTAGCGGCAGTTCCACCGACTGCGTCGGATGTGCCTCGAAGAACTTGTGATTCGGCGTCGGCAGGCCGTAGTCCTCAGGTCGACCAGCGGTCATCGGCTGCATCACCTGCATGAACTTGCGCTGCCACGACCACGGGATGTACGGCGAGGTGTGGTAGTACTTGTCGGCCGGTTGCCCGGCGAAGTATTTCGGCACGATCCACGCGCCCGAACGAGTGGACAGCGTGAGCGTGTTGTCGAGCGCCTTCGACGACAACTCGACCGCGATGTCGGCGGCGCTGTTCCCAAGCCCCACCACCAGGATTCGTTTGCCGGTGAAGTCGTGTGGGGTCTTCGGATCGATGTAGTGGTGGGCATGCATCTCGAGGCCGTCGAAGGTGCCCGGGAAGTCGGGCAGGCGCGGGTCCCAGTGATGGCCGTTCGCCACGATCAGCAGGTCGAAGTAGCGGGTCTCACCGCACTCGGTGGACAGTTCCCAGCCGCCCTCATCGAGCCTGCGGGCGTGGGTGACACCGTTGCGGAACTCGATGTTGTCCAGCAATCCGAAGACCTCGGCGTAGGAGTCCAGATACGCCTTGATCTGGGTGTGGTGTGGGAAGTCGGGGTACTCCTTGGGCATCGGGAAGTCACGGAAGCTCAGCTGATGCTTGGAGGTGTCGATGTGCAGGGAACGATAGGCGCTGCTGTGCCCGTTCGGATTGCCGAAAGCCCAATTTCCCCCGATCCGATCCGAGGATTCGAAACAGGTGTACGGCACGCCGTAGTCCGCCAGCATCTTGCCGGCGGTGAGGCCGCTGATGCCAGCCCCGATGATCGCGGTTCGCGGTAGGTACGTGGTCATGTTTCCTCATCGAACGGCCCACAACGACAGGCAGTAGACAGATTGCATATTCTGTCTACCGCATCCGGGCTGGCGAAGTGGACAGAATCCGGGATTTGTCTACGATTTGCTAGGGTTCGGTTGTGAGCGAGGCATCGACCGACAGCCGTCCGACCAGCACGGTGAGCGGCCGACTCCTGGACGCGACGGAGAAGCTGCTCGCCGACAAAGGAATTCGCGCCACCACGATGCAGCAGGTGGCCGAGACCGCGGGAGTTTCGCGCGCGTGGCTCTATCGCCACTTTCCGGACAAATCCACGCTGATCGGCGCCGCGATCGTGCGATTGAACGAATCGTTCTGGTCCGGTGCCGTCGGCGAACTCGATCGAATCGAGGGTTTCGACCGGCAAGTGGCAGCCGGGGTGCGGATCGGACGTGGCGCCTACGACGACCCGGGCACCTTGCTGATGCGCCTGCGGACCGAGGAGCCCGACGACTTCGCGGCGTGTGCCGGCGCGGGTGTCACCGGCCTGGTACCCGATCTGTCGGCGTTCTGGCGCCCGTACGTCGAAGCGGCCACCGACCGTGGCGAGATCCACCCCGCCCACGACCTCGCCGAGGTCTCCGAATGGGTTGCGCGCGTGCTGATCAGTCTCGGGACGGTGCCGTCGGAGACCATCGACCCCGACGATCCGGACGCGGTGCTGCGGCATGTGCGGAGATACCTCATGCCCGGTTTGCGGGCTGATCCGCGGGACGTGGCGGGTGGTCTCGATACGCCGCTCGGCTAGGAGACTGCTGAATAATTGGGGGGGATTCCGGCGCGGGAATGCGCTGGTTTTGGCCGCCGTGCTGGGATCCTGAGGTTATGCAGGGTGAGTCGGATCGCCAGGGTGAGTTTCTGGATGTGAACTCAGTGGTGGGTCATTTGTTGGCCGAGGGCAGCGTGTTCGCCTTTCTGGCCGCCCATCGTGAGCAGTTGTTTCCTGCGGAGATGTTCGCGGACCTGTTCCCGAGTGGGAGGGGTCGTCCGTCGATCCCACCGGCGACGATGGCTTCGGTGATCGTGCTGCAAACCTTGCAGGGACTCTCTGATCGGGAGGCCGCTGATGCGGTCACTTTCGATCTGCGGTGGAAGGCTGCGTGTGGGTTCGTGTTGGGTGACAAAGGTGTTCATCCGTCCACGTTGACCTACTGGCGGCGGCGGCTGGCGGCCAGTGATCGGCCACACCGTATTTTCGAGGTGGTGCGTGAGGTCATCACCGC
>NZ_JBITWL010000010.1:0-167926 GCF_044543825.1 Gordonia sp. NPDC062954
TGCTCTGGGGGTGGGCGCGGCTGGGGGGGGGGGGGGGGGCGCGGCCCCCCCCCCCCCCCCCCCCCCCCCCCCGCCCGCAGTGCGTTGTGGGGGACGTTGTGTCACTACCCGGCTCCAGTTCCTCCCACCCGAAATCCGTTCCACCGCGCTGTATTCCGGTCGGACGAACGCGAATACGGGGAAGAACGCTCCGGCGCGAACGGAGCCTCAGCCGGCGCGAGCGGCGTCGGCGATGGATCGGGCCTCACCCGCGCCTGCTTCGAGCGCCTCGCAGCACAGCACGATCCAGGCGCCCACGCCCTCCGGGTCGCCCTCGGCAAAGCGGGTCGACAACGCCCGATACTCATCGGCACGCCGCAGCCAGGTCACCTCCGGGACACCGAGGTTGTGCGGGTCCAACCCCGTCGAGGTGCACACCAGACGCGATGCGGCCCGCGCCACCACACCGTTGGCCGACGGAAAAGCGGCCAGCCCCAACAACTCTCCGTGTACGACTGCGGCCAGAACCGGCGCGGGGACCGCGGTGGCCCCGGTCACCAGTTGGCCGAGCAGATCCAGCCGGGCCGCGACGCCCGGTGCCGCGCTGGGTCGGCCGAGCTCGTCCGGTTCGTCGACGAGGCCGGCGGCGGCGAGCATGTGCAGGCGGGCGAAGGCCTGGGCGGGCGCCCGACGGAAGACGGCGGTGAGTTGCTCGAGAGCGTCACCGTCGAGGGCCTGGGCCACTCGCATCGCCCCCGCCAGCACCGGGTCGTCGAAGTCACCGTCGCGTCGCAGCTCCACACTGCCACCGTCGATGGCCGCAGACGATCGACCCGCGCGCCACGAGGCCTCGGTGGCGGTCTTGTCCCAACCACGCAGATTCGCCGGGTGTCGATGGACGGCACTGAGCGCGTCACGTGCGCGATCGGCCGACTCGACGACACCGGGTAACTCCAACAGCGGTGCCAGCGGGTCAGCTGCCAACGGATCCGAACTCACGCCTTCCCACCATAATGAGGGTGCCGCTCGTCGCGTCCACCGGACCATTCGTCGCGGATGTGCGCTGGTCCGGCCGATCGGCACCTGCAACGAGATTCCAACGTGACTACCCTCACAATCAGAAACCGGCATGACCGCACGTCACGCCAATGTCGTCGAGAGTGAAAGGCACACCTGACCGATGTCTCCCGCCACCACTTCGTCTGCGCAGGGCTACCCGCCGTCGAAGGAGTTCGCCGCCCAGGCCAATGCCACTGCCGAGATGTATGACCGCGCCGACGCGGATCGTCTGGAGTTCTGGGCCGAGCAGGCCCGCCGCCTGGACTGGGACACCGATTTCGATCAGGTGCTGGACTGGTCGGGGGCGCCGTTCGCGAAGTGGTTCGTCGGCGGCACACTCAACGTCGCGGTCAACTGTGTGGACCGTCACGTCGCCGCGGGCAAGGGTGAGCGCGTCGCCATCCACTGGGTCGGCGAACCGGGCGACTCCCGCGACCTCACCTACGCCCAGCTGCAGGACGAGGTGTCCAAGGCCGCCAACTACTTCTCCGCGATCGGGCTGGTCGCCGGTGACCGCGTCGCGATCTACATGCCGATGGTGCCCGAGGCGTTGATCTCGATGCTGGCCTGCGCACGCCTCGGCCTGACACATTCGGTGGTCTTCGCCGGATTCTCCGCCGGCGCACTACGCAGTCGCGTCGACGACGCCGAGGCCAAACTGGTGATCACCACCGACGGCCAGTACCGCCGCGGCAAGCCCGCCCCACTCAAGGCCGCCGTCGACGAGGCACTCGGTTCCGGCGACGACGCCGCGAAGTCCGTCGAGAAGGTGCTCGTGGTGCGCCGCACCAACCACGACGAGAACCTGCCCTGGGTCGACGGTCGCGACGTCTGGTGGGAGGACACCGTCGACGAACAGTCGGCCACCCACTCCCCCGAGGCGTTTGACGCCGAACACCCGCTGTTTTTGCTCTACACCTCCGGCACCACCGGCAAACCCAAGGGCATCGTGCACTCGTCGGGCGGCTACCTCACCCAGGCGTCCTACACCTTCCACAACGTGTTCGACCACAAAGAAGGCCGCGACGTGTTCTGGTGCGGCGCGGACATCGGCTGGGTGACCGGACACTCCTATCTCGTCTACGGGCCACTGTCCAACGGCGCGACCGAGGTCGTCTACGAGGGAACTCCCAACTCCCCCAACGAACATCGCCACTTCGAGATCATCGAGAAGTACGGCGTCACCATCTACTACATCGCGCCCACGCTGATCCGCACCTTCATGAAGTGGGGCCGCGAGATCCCCGACGCCCACGACCTGTCCTCGGTGCGGCTGCTCGGGTCGGTGGGCGAGCCGATCAACCCCGAGGCCTGGAAGTGGTATCGCGAAGTCATCGGCGGTGACACCGCACCCATCGTGGACACCTGGTGGCAGACCGAGACCGGCGCCATCATGATCTCACCGCTGCCCGGCGTGACCGAGGCCAAACCCGGCTCGGCGATGAAACCACTACCCGGCATCAGCGCCAACATCGTCGACGACCAGGGCAACCCGGTCAGCCACGGCGAGCAGGGCTACCTGGTACTCGATCAGCCGTGGCCGTCGATGCTGCGCGGCATCTGGGGTGACGAGGACCGCTTCCGCGAGACCTACTGGTCGCGCTTCGCCGAGCAGGGGTGGTACTTCGCCGGCGACGGCGCCCGCTACGACGACGACGGCGCACTCTGGGTCCTCGGCCGCGTCGACGACGTCATGAACATCTCCGGGCACCGCATCTCCACCGCCGAAGTCGAAAGCGCACTCGTCGGACACGCCGGGGTCGCCGAGGCCGCCGTCATCGGCGCCGCCGACGAGACCACCGGCCAGGGCATCGTCGCCTTCGTCATCCTGCGTGAAGGCGTGGAGAACACCGGCGAGGCATTGGTCAAGGAATTGCGCGAACAGGTGTCGATCGAGATCTCCCCCATCGCCAAACCCCGCGAGATCAACGTCGTCCCCGAACTGCCCAAGACCCGCTCCGGCAAGATCATGCGACGCCTCCTCAAAGACGTCGCCGAAGGCCGCGAACTCGGCGACACCTCCACACTCGTCGACCCCTCGGTCTTCGAAGCCATCCGACAAAAGCGCGCATAGTCAGGCGTCCCGGCGGCGACCCAAGGCACCCAAGCCGCCGCACGGCGCCGCACCCAAGGCACCCAAGCCGCCGCACGGCGGTCGAGTGGGCGTCGTTTTCCGTTGAGTGGGCGCGCGTCTTTCTGACGCGCACCCACTCGGCGAGAAGCGGCGCCCACTCGACGGAAAATGGTGCCCACTCGACGCGAGATATCTCCCCCGCTACCGGCCACGCGAGCGCATGCATGGCAACATGAGTCCGACACCAGAGGTACGGAGGATTCTGTGAGCCGCAACGAGCCCGGCCAAACCGCTCAGGACGCCGGATCGGCCCCGTCGATCCCGCTGTCGGATCCCACCCACGGCCGCAACGGCGAACCCAGCATCGGCAACCTGGTCAAGGACGCCTCGGCAAGTGTGTCGACGCTGTTCCGCTCCGAGGTCGCGCTCGCCAAGGCCGAACTCGTCGGGGAGGCCAAGAAGGCGGGGGCCGGAACCGGGCTGCTGGTGGTGGCCGGCGTGATGGCCCTCTACTCCAGCTTCTTCTTTTTCTTCTTCCTCGCCGAACTCCTGGACAACTGGATGCCGCGGTGGCTGGCGTTCCTGATCGTGTTCGCGATCCTGGTGCTGATCACCGTCGTGATGGCGTTCGTCGGCTATGTGTTGTTCCGCAAGGTCCGCGGCCCGAAGAAGACGATCGCCAGCGTGAAGGAAGTGCCCACCGTGTTGCCGGGCAGTCATCCCAGCTCGTCGTCGGCGACCAAACCCACCGACGGTGAGCACCCGGCGATACCGCGCGCGCACGATCCCGCCAAGGGATGAGTGGTGGCCGGACCGCCTGATCCGTCGAGCGTCCGCGTCACCGGCGACTGGCATCACTTCGACGTCCGCGCCAACGGGCTGCGCTTCCACGCCGTCGAGGCGCCCGACCCG
The DNA here is from genome assembly GCF_044543825.1 of Gordonia sp. NPDC062954. NCBI lineage: Bacteria > Bacillati > Actinomycetota > Actinomycetes > Mycobacteriales > Gordoniaceae > Gordonia > Gordonia sp. NPDC062954. The sequence goes on from NZ_JBITWL010000010.1 coordinate 4,025, forward strand.
AGTACCGCCAACCGTCCGCTGGTGCTGCTCCTGCACGGATTCGGCGAGTTCTGGTGGAGCTGGCGTCATCAGATCACGGCGCTGGCCGAAGCGGGATACCGGGCGGTGGCCGTCGACCTGCGCGGCTACGGCGACTCCGACAAGCCGCCCCGCGGCTACGACGGCTGGACCCTCGCCGGTGATACGAACGGACTGGTCCGCGCGCTCGGCCACCCCGATGCCACCCTGGTGGGCCACGCCGACGGCGGGCTGGTGTGTTGGGCCACCGCGACGTTGCACCCACGCGTGGTCAATCGGGTGGCCGTCATCGCCTCCCCACATCCACGTGCACTGCGTCGCGCCGTGATCGCCGACCGACATCAGCGCCGTGCGTTCCTGCCCGGCTTCCTGCACAATCAGCTACCCAAGCTGGGTGAGCGTCGGCTCGCGGCGCACGACGGCGGCTACCTCACGCAGTACTTCGCCGAGCGGGCCTCGCCGAGCTGGCAGGCCACCGACGACTACGCGGTCACCGTGGACCGTAATCGCTCGGCGGTGCAGATCCCCTACGTCGCGCACTCCAGCCTGGAGTACCGGCGCTGGGCGTTCCGGTCCCAGTTCCGTCCCGACGGATCGCGGTTCATGGAGCTGATGAATCAGCGGCTGCATCTACCGGTGCTGGCGCTGCGGGGAGCCGACGACCCGTACATCCTCGATCATGTGATGGCGGCGAGTCACCGGTATGCGGCACACATGCAGTATCGGCCGATCGCCCACAGCGGACACTTCGCCCACCAAGAACAGCCCGATGTGGTGACCGAGAAGTTGCTGGGGCTGCTACGCACCGAGGCGGGCTGATCCGCCCGGTCCGCGGACCAGGCGCGGACGTCGCCGGGAAACCCGGGTGGTGGCTCAGGCGTGCACGCACGTCTGCGTGCTGACCCGCGCCGAACGCGCCTCCGAATCGGTCAGGTTCTGCCGCACCTGCTCGGCGGTCAACACGAAGCCGGTCTGGTCGTTGGTGTCCTCGGCAGCGCCGAACACCACGCCGACGACCTCACCGGCCGAGTTGATCATCGGGCCTCCCGAGTTGCCCTGCCGGATCACGCCACGAACGGTGTACACCTGCCGCAGGATCTGACCGGTCCGGTAGATGTCGGGCCCCGACAGGTTGATCTTGTCGCGCACCCGCACCGCGTTGACCGCGAACGGGCCCGCCTCGGGATAGCCGAGCACGATCGCGTCGTCACCGGTCTGCGCTTCCCCGTCGGCGAACCTCAACGCCGGTGCCGTCAGACCGGGGACGTCGAGGACCGCGATGTCGTTGTCGCTGTCGAACAGGACCACCCGGGCCGGGAGCTGTTGCCCGTTCGGCGACGACACCGTCAGCCGCCGCGTACCGGCAACGACGTGCGCATTCGTCATGACCCGCTCTGGGGACACCACGAATCCGCTGCCTTCGAGCGCTTGCCGACAGCTCGGCGCCGTGCCTTCGATCTTGACCACGCTGGGCCGGACCTGCGCCACCGCCGGTAGCTGCAACACCGTCGGATCGGGCGGGCCCACCTCGGCGACCGGCGTACGTCCGAACGGTCCGATGACCTGCGGCAGACCGGAGTTGTCGAGCAGCGCGCTGAAGTCCTTGGGCAGGTCACGCAGCCACTGCGGCGCCAACGCGTCCACGCCGGTGAGCACCTTGGACCCGCGCACCGCGGTGGACACCTGCGTCTCGGCGGAACTGCTCAGCGGAATCGCCAACAGCCATGCCGCGATCAGCACGGCGACAACCTGCAGCATCGACCCGATCACGCTGTCCACGCGGCGCACGCCACGTGACCGGATGCCGCTGCGCGCGGCCCGACCCAGGATCATCCCGGACACCTCGCCGATGATGATCAGCCCCACCAGCAACACCACCCCGACCAGCAGTCGGGTGGTGCGATCCTCGAAATTCGAGATGACATGCGGCGCGAGGAGGATGCCGGCGACGGCGCCGAGCACCACCCCGAGGAATGCCAGCGCCGAGGCGACCGCGCCCTGTCGGAAACCACTGGCCGCGGCGAGCAGCGCGATCACCACGACGATGAGATCGACCCACCCCGAGCCGGTCACCGGGTGCGATCCTCTGCCTGGTGACGCAGGTGGGCCGGCAACACCGCACCCGGACCGATGGTCTGCGGGCTACCGGCGGCCGCGATGGCCTGGTCCAGCGGCCGGACGTCGGAGTGGTCCCAGGGCACATCCCAGCCGGCGACCTCGCTGATCGCGGCGATGAGCCCGCCGGTGAATCCCCACACCAGCAGGCCGTCGACCATGAATGCCGGGCCCTTGTAGGCACGTGCGCCCATCACGGTGCGCTGCACCTGGAACCGGCTCTCCGGCGCGAGCAACGACCGCAGGTTGACGCGCGCCACCCGCGCGGTCTCTCCCGTGTCGACGACGCGCACCTCGCCGGGCTCACGCCAGTGCGCCAGCACCGGGGTCACGTCGAAACTGGACACCGGCACAGGGAACGACGGCAGGTTGGCGAGCACGTCGACCCCCTCGGGGACGAGTCCGGTCTCCTCGGCTGCCTCGCGCATCGCGGTGCCCACCGGGAAGTCGTCGCCGGGATCGAGCCCGCCGCCGGGAAATGCGACCTGCCCGCTGTGTTGACGCAGGGTGGGTGCACGCTCGGTGAGCAGGATCTCGGCGTCGGGTGGGAGCCCGCCGGGATGGTCGACTGCCTCGTCCCACGCACCGCCGATGAGCACCAACACCGCGGCCGCCCGCTTGTCGCGGCCGAGCATCGACGCCCACCTGGTGCGATCGCCGCCGCGGTTGAGCACCGAGTCGGTAACTGCGGCGACGTTGTCGGTGAGGCGACGCATCCAGGGCGGAACCTGTTCGGTCGGAACCAACCGACCCGCGGCGGGACCGGGATCGTGTTCGGCGCTCACGTGCTCACCCCCAGGTATTGCTGCACGACGTCGGCGATCTCGTCCGGGGTGTCGAACACCTGGGGCAGCACCTTGGCCACGGTGCCGTCGGCGCGCACCAGGATCGTCGACGGGAACACCCGGGGTGCGCCGAGTGCCGCGGCGATCGCGGCGTCGGTGTCGAGGACCGACGGCAGGTGCACGCCGTTCTCGATCAGAAACCGCAGCGCCAGATAAGGATTCTGCGCACCTTCCTGAGCGTGCACCGCGAGCACTGTCACCGCATCGCCGGCGCGTTGGGCGTAGCTGTCGACGACCGGGAGTTCCCGACGACACGGCAGACACCAGACGGCCCACATGTTCACCACCATCGGCCGACCCGCGGTGCCGGTGCCGACGTCGTAGTCTGCGCCGTCGGCCAGACACGGCACCGAGACTCCGGCCAGCGCGGACCGGGCCGCCTGGGGCAGTCCGGTTTCCGGACACGGCGGCAACGCGGCGTCTTGTCTGGCCTGCGCCATCTGGGCGTCGTCGGCCTGCGCGTCGGTTGCCCGCGGCCCGGTCGCCGTCGGCGATGTCGCAGGGCCTCCGGAGTCCGAGTCGGCGCCGCGGGGCCAGATCGCGATGACCAGGGCGAGGATGACGACGGTGAACACGATGGTCCACCGCGCCGAGGAAGGAAAGCGGCTGGTGCGGCGGGGTGGTGGCGCGGCGGCGGAATCGTCGTCCTCGTCGGGTCCCGACTCCGCGCTCCTCGGAGTCTGGTTCACTGCGTCGCCAGCCCCGCCAGATCCAGCAGATGCTCGGTTTCGGGGCCCTTCACCAGTTTCGCGGCATCGGCCTTGGCCATCGGCCCGGTGCCGACCGCCGGACAATCCTTGGCCAGAATGCAGACACCGCACGCCGGTTTGCGCGCATGACACACACGTCGACCGTGAAAGATCACCCGGTGCGAGAGGTCGGTCCACTCCTTGCGCTCGATCAGTTCACCGACGGCGCGTTCGATCTTGACCGGATCGGTCTCCTCGGTCCAACCCCACCGCCGCACCAATCGCGCGAAGTGGGTGTCGACGGTGATCCCCGGGACGCCGAAGGCGTTACCCAGTACGACGTTGGCGGTCTTGCGGCCGAAACCGGGCAGGGTGACCAACTCCTTGAGGGTGTCGGGCACCTCGCCGTCGAACCGTTCCACCAGGGCCTGACCGAGTCCGATGATCGAGTTGGCCTTGTTCCGGTAGAAGCCGGTGGACCTGATCATCTCCTCGAGTTCGGTTCGGTCGGCCTCCGCATACGACCGGGCGGTGGGATACCGCTCGAACAGTGCCGGCGTGACCTGATTCACCCGGACGTCGGTGCACTGCGCGGACAGAATCGTCGCGACCGACAGTTCGAGTGGAGTGGTGAAGTCGAGTTCGCAGTATACGTGGGGGAAGGCGATCTGGAGCGTGCGGTTCATCCGACGTGCCCGCCGTACCAGCCCTAGATGGGTCTCGGTCTTCGACCGGCGCCCACCGCCGCGGACGCGCGTCTGTCTCGCCGACGCCTCTGCGGAGTCGGTGGTCTTACGTGCGGTCACGCAATTCAGGTTAGCCACGTCGCGGCGAAGTAGCCCAAAGAGATGCCTCCGGCGGGGTGGTGAATTGCCGATCCTGACCGTGCTTCGCCTTGGTAACAAGTCAGTGAAGCCGGTCCTTCTGGTTGGCGAGAGGCTCCCCGAGTTGTGTTTACTGTCCCCATGCAAGGACTCGCCGCGCTGCTTTTCCCGGCTGTGCTGATGCTCTTCGCACTCGCGATGGAGAAGGTTCAGGCCAGGATCGACCGCCTCGCGGTCACCCAGGATCACGTCGAAGAGTTCCTGGAATCGGCAGACGCCGCGCAGGTCGACACGCTGGCCAAAGAGGGTTTTCCCGCCGCATTGGATGAGTTCCGTGCCCGCCGCGCGCCCGATGCGGCCGACGCCGCCCGCGACAGCGCATTCTCGGCCTCACCGCAGCGGGCGAGCTGAGGCGATAGCCGACACCCGCCCCGACTCACCGCTATGTACCGGCCAGTGACCCATTCAACACATATGCTTGGGGCGAGAGTAGCGTTGCACGAGGCAACACGGCGACCGACGGCATAGATCACCACCGGCGTGGGGTTGCCATGCGAGTGTGGTTAGGACGAGAAAGGTTCCTTAGGTGGAGGACGTACTGGCGCGGGCGGGCATATTCCAGGGTGTCGAGCCCTCCGCCGTCGCAGCGCTGACAAAGCAACTTCAACCGGTCGATTTCCCTCGCGGGCATGTGATCTTCCACGAGGGAGAACCCGGTGATCGGCTGTACATCATCCTGTCCGGCAAGGTGAAAGTCGGCCGTCGTTCGCCTGATGGTCGGGAGAACCTGCTGACCATCATGGGACCGTCGGACATGTTCGGCGAACTGTCCATCTTCGATCCGGGGCCGCGTACGTCGTCGGCCACCACCGTGACCGAGGTGCGTGCGGTATCGATGGACCGCGACGCCCTACGCGCCTGGATCAAGGACCGTCCCGAGATCGCCGAGCAGTTGCTCCGCGTGCTCGCCCGCCGTCTGCGCCGCACCAACAACAACCTCGCCGACCTCATCTTCACCGACGTGCCCGGCCGTGTCGCCAAACAGCTGCTGCAGCTCGCGCAGCGGTTCGGCACCCAGGAGGGTGGCGCGCTGCGCGTCACGCACGACCTCACGCAGGAAGAGATCGCGCAGCTCGTCGGCGCCTCCCGCGAAACCGTCAACAAGGCACTCGCCGACTTCGCTCAGCGCGGTTGGCTGCGCCTGGAGGGCAAGAGCGTCCTGATCGCCGACTCCGAGCGCCTCGCACGCCGCGCGCGGTAGCCCACTGACCTGGCGGTTCGTCCCCCGGGTATTGTTTCCTGCCCTGCGGCCGCCGGGGCAGGAAACGATACCCGGGGGACGAACTGTGTCAGCGGTCCCGCAGGTACTCCAACTGGGCCTTGACCGACATCTTGGCGGCCGGCCAGAGCGACTTGTCGACGTCGGCGTAGACCTTGCGGACCACCTTCATCGGCTTCGCCTTGTCGGCCGACACACCCAGCTCGTCGAGCGCGGCCACGATCTGATCGATCCGTTCCTCCCGGTGTGCCTTGTAGAACCGCGCAACCGGCCCCACCTGTGGGTGGTCGGGTCCGTGCGCAGGCAACAGCACCGCGTCCTCACCCTCGACGATGATGCGGTTGAGCGAGTTCATGTAGTCGCGCAGGGTGCCGTCGGTGGGGTCGATGACGGTGGTGCCGCTGCCGAGAATGGTGTCACCCGACAGCAGGGCACGATCCCCGTCGCACTCGACGAGAAAACTGAGCGAGTCCCCGGTGTGGCCCGGAGTGTGCAGCACGGTGATCCGCAGACCCGCCACGTCGATGACCTCCCGGTCGGCAAGCGGCGCGGCACCGTGTGTGAACTTGGCCGACCGCGCGCGCACCGGGACGTCGACCCGTTTGCGCAGTCGCCGGATGGCGCCGGTGTGGTCGAAGTGACGGTGGGTGATGAGCACCAGCGCAATCCCCTGCTGCTCCGCGATGCGTTTGACGTGCCCCTTCTTGTTGGGCGGGCCCGGATCGACGATGACGCACTCCGGATGGCCGGGAGCACGCAGGATCCAGGTGTTGGTTCCGTCGAGCTCCATCGTGCCCGGGTTCTTGCACAGCAGCACCGACGCGAACGGCGTCACCTCGCGTACGACGCCATAGGCGGGATGCTGTGCCGTGTCGCCGTTTCCGCTGTCAGTCATGTCTTCCGACACTACCCACCACCGGGGTGCCGCCGCGGTCGAGGTCAGCCGCGAGGGCGGTAACCCCGAGCAGCGCTCACGCCGAGCGGTCGATGTCGTCGGCGACCTCGTCGTCGACGATGACCTTGGGCGCGAACTCGCTCTGCAGACTCTTCAGCAGCGCAGCCCCCTGCGTCACCACCCCGGTCATCACCTCGTTGACCCCGTCGGCGCCGTTGAACACCGTGAGGTTCGACGATCCGAGTCCCTTCGCGATCTCACCCACGAGGGCCGGGAGTTGTTCGATGATCTGCTGATCGAGCGCGATCCGATTGTGCTTGGCGGCCGCCGCGGACTGGATCTCCACGGCACGCGCATCGGCTTCGGCGATGATGTGGGTGCGCCGCGCCTCGGCCTCGGCCGGTTTCACGACCTCGGAGATCAGCTGCTGTTCACGCAGTTCCGCCTCGGCCTGGGCCAGGACCGACTGCTCCCGGATGATCTCCTGGTTGACCCGCGCCTGTGCGAGCGGACCGGCCTGGGCGGCCTCGGCGTCGGCCTTGTCGGTCTCGGCCTTGATCTGCGCGCGCTTGATCGAGGTCTCCCGCTCGTAGTCGGCCTGGTTTCGCAACGACTCCTGCTGCGCCTTCGCCGATTCCTGGTCGGCGCGAGCGCGTTCCACGGCGGCCTCGCGCTGCACCTTCGCGATGTTGGGTGCGGCCAGTGCGTTGATGTAGCCGGAGTCCATGTCGTCGATGGATTGGATCTGGAACGAATCGACGACCAGCCCGATCGAGCCCATCTCTCGCTTGGACGCCTCGAGCACCTGGCGCGCGAGGGTGTCGCGTTCGCGAATGATCTGCTCGACGGTCATCGAGCCGACGATAGAGCGCAGATGGCCGGAGAAGATCTGCCCCGTGAGCTGGTTCATCTCGTTCTCCTGTTCGGAGATGAATCGCTGACCGGCGTTGACAATAGAGGCGACGTCGCCGCCGACCTTGTGCGCGATCACCGCACGCACGTCGAGTTGAATGCCCTGGGTGGTCACGCACACCTCGCGGATCTGCGCCTCGTGCATGGCCATCGACAGGAACCGCACCTTGCGGAAGAACGGCAACACCCATCGGCCGTGACCGACGACGACGTCGAACGGACCACCGCCGACATCGGACTTCTTACCCGAGATGAGCATCGCCTCGTCGGGTTCGGGGACGTAGTAGCCGAGCATGGAGCCTCCTGGGTGCATCGTGAATCGCCGCCGGGACACGGCGTCTCGTCGCGGTGGGCACGCGGTCACCACTTAGACGCCGTGATCCTACGGGGCCGTTCCCGGCATCGTCCGTTCGAATGACACGGTCAGGACGGCATCGGCAGCCAGCGCTCTACCATCACCACCCGGCCCGGCCGCTCCTCGACGACGAGCACCGTCTCGTCCACCCCGATCGCCTCGGCGGCCAGGGCGAGGAACCGTTCGGTGCCACCGGCCATGCGCAACTCCACCTCTCCCATGGCCTGCCCGCCGCCGATGGCGAGCACCACCACACCCGTCGTCCCGATCATCTCCACCCCGCTCGGCGTCTGTGCGGACAACGGTAGCGGTGCGTGGGGTCAACGGGGGCGATCGGTCAGCACATAGATCGCGGCGATCACGCTGATCGAACCGGCGCCGAGCACCAGCACCGGATACCCGAACAGCCCCACGACGACACCCGCCAACGCGCCGGCCATCGCCCCCGCAAGACTCATCGCGGTGTCCGAGATCCCCTGCACCCGCGGACGTTGCGGCACCGGAATGCTCTCGGTGAGCAGCGTGGAGCCGGCCACGGTGGTGGCCGACCAGCCGAGTCCGAGCAGGACCAGCGCGACGACGAGACCGCGCTGGCTGTGTTGCGCCGCGAAGCCGGTGACGCACGCTGCCAGCAACAGCGCCTGGCCGATCACCACCGTCGGTACCCGGCCGACCCGATCGGTGAGAATGCCCATCACTGGGGCCAGTGCGTACATGCCGGCGACGTGGGCGCTGATGGACAGCCCGACGAGGGTGATACTCGCACCGCCGTGGGTCATGTGCACGGGGGTCAGCGCCATCACCGCCACCATCACCGCATGCGCCGAAACCACCGAGACCACCGCATTGCGGGCCTCGGCAATCTGCCGGATCGTCTGCCACCCCTGCGCGACCGACGGTTTCGCGACGGCCGTCGAATCCGACGACGCGGCCGCCGTCGAGAGCAACAGCGGGTCGGGCCGCAGACCGGACCACAGCACCAGCGCGGCCGCGGCGGCACCGGCCGCACCGATCACGAACGGTCCGGCGAGTTCGTCGACACCCAGTACGCCGGCGATCTCGGCCCCCATGGGAAGCAACGCCGGGCCCGCGACGGCGCCGACCATCGTCATCCACACGACCAGCGAGAGATCGCGTCCGCGCGTGCGCGGTTCGGCAAGATCGGTTGCGGCAAAACGGGATTGCAGGCTGACCGCGGTACCGCTGCCCACTCCGGCCATTCCGAGCAGCAGCAACGGGAACCTGCCGACGTCGACCGCGATCGCAACCACTGCGGCCCCGACCGCCGCGATGACGAATCCGGTTGCCAGCGCCGGTCGACGGCCGGCGCGCTGGGCCAGCGCCGCGAGCGGCAGACCCGCGGCCGCCGCGCCGAGGGTGAGCACCGTGGTGGCGAGGCCGGCCACCGATTCCGAGCCGGAGAGCCGTTCGGCCAGGATCGCGCCGAGCGCCAGCGACGCACCCATCGCCAGGCCGCCGAGGACCTGCGCGCCGCACAGCAAGGCGATGGTCCGGTGTTGTACCCGCACGAGCGTGGCGCGGGGCGGTAGCACCGGCGGTTGGGGGACGGCCGTCGGGTCGGAAGAGGTGTGCTCGGTCACCCATCCAGCGTGGACCGCCCGGTCGCGCAGCACCAGCGGCATGAATGCCGGTATACCCTTGATTCATGCCAACCGACGCCCACCGGGTGGTGGTCCTGGTCACCGATGGTCTGGTCATGATGGACATGGCCGCCCCGGTCCAGATCTTCGGGCACATCGGCGCGCCGCGCTACACGCTCATCACCTGCGCCGAGACACCCGGATTGGTACCGACCTGCGCCGGGGTGTCGGTGCATGTCGAACACGGACTCGAGGCGCTCGCCGAGGCGGACACCGTGGTGATCCCCGGCTATCACGACGCCGCGCGGCGCACGCCGTCGCCGCCGGTCCTCGAGGCGCTGCGGGCGGCGCATCGTCGGCAGACCCGACTGCTCTCGATCTGTGTCGGCGCTTTCACCCTGGCCGAGACCGGCCTGCTCGACGGACGGCGCGCCACCACCCACTGGCTGGATGCGGATGCGTTGGCCACCCGGTATCCGCGGGTCATGGTGGACCCGGCGGTGCTGTACGTGGACGACGGCGACATCCTCACCAGCGCCGGCCTCGCCGCCGGCATCGATCTGTGCCTGCATCTGGTGGAGCGCGATCATGGCGCCGACGTCGCGCGGGACTACGCGCGACGCACCGTGGTGGCGTTCCATCGCCCCGGCGGGCAGGCACAGTTCATGCCGCCGGGGGCCAGCCTGCACGACGAGGCCGTCGACGAGATCGCGGCCGGCCGCCGACGACACGACGACACCCACGCGGACACGCCGGGCCGCACCGGATTGGCGGCGACCACATCCTGGGCGATCCGCCACCTCGATCGGCCGTTGACCACGCGCGACCTCGCCGACCACGCGTCGATGTCGTTGCGCACCTTCAACCGCCGGTTCACCGACGCCCACGGGATGGGACCGGGCGCCTGGCTGACCGGACAGCGTGTGCGCGCGGCGGCGGCACTTCTCGAGCGCACCGACGATCCCGTCGAACAGATCGCGGCGCGGGTGGGCCTCGGCCCAGAGGCCCTGCGCACACACTTCCGACGGCGGATGGCGTTGTCGCCGAGCGCCTATCGCAACAACTTCCGGCCCCTGTCGCACTGAGCGGGCAGCGCGCTCGCGGGCGGGCCGTCAACCGACGACGAGGTCGTATCCGAGTTTCGCGACCATCACCACGACCACCGCCAGCAACACCCATCGCACGAAGGCGCTGCCCCGACCGATCGCCATCCGGGCGCCCAGCTGGGCACCGGCGATGTTGGCGACGGCCAGCCCCAACCCCAGTAGCCACAGCACGTTGCCCTGCCACGCAAACACCGCCAGCGCGCCCAGATTGGTGCCGGTGTTGATCACCTTGGCCATCGCCGAACTCTCCAGGAACCCGGTGCCGACCAGCGCGGTGAGAGCAATGATCAGGAAGGTGCCGGTGCCCGGCCCCATCACCCCGTCGTAGAAGGCGATGACCACTCCGCACAGCACGAACCCGAGCACCACCGACCAACGGGGACGATTCACCGCGAGTCCGGAGCCGAACCCTGGATTGAGCGCGACGAACAACCCCACCGCGACCAGCAGACACAGCACCACCGGCGTGAACACCTCGGCGGGCAGTCTGCTCGCGGTGTAGGCGCCCAGGCCGGAACACCCGACTGCCGCGATGAACACCGGGACGAGTCGGCCGACCTGGACCGGCAGCCGCCGGGCGTAGGCGAGGGCTGCCGAGGCGGTGCCGAACACCGCGGCGAGTTTGTTGGTGCCCAGGGCGGTGGCCGGCACCAGTCCGGGCTGCACGATGAGCAGGGCCGGGATCAGTACCAGTCCCCCACCGCCGACGACCGCGTCGACCCATCCCGCCGCGGCGGCCGCGGCGATGAGTAGCGCGACGTCCACTAGCCGCGACTCCCGGCCGGGTGCGTCCGGGAGGTCGGACGGGTCAGGAGACCTCGACGATCATCTCGACCTCGACCGAGGAGCCCAACGGCAACTCGGCCACACCGACCGCCGAGCGGGCGTGCACACCGGCATCGCCGAAGATCTCGCCGAGCAGGTCCGACGCGCCGTTGATGACGGCGGGTTGGCCGGTGAAACCGGGGGCCGAGGCGACGAAGCCGACGACCTTGACGATCCGCACGACGGCGTCGATGCCGACGAGTCCGTCGACCGCGGCGAGCGCGTTGAGCGCGCACTGCCGAGCCGCCCGGTTGGCCTGGTCGGGGTCGACGACCCCCTCGGCACCCTCGTGCACCTTGCCGGCGACGTCGAGCTTGCCGTCGATGATCGGGAGCTGACCCGCGGTGTAGACGAGATTTCGGGTACGCACGGCGGGCACATAGCTACCCGCCGGCGTGACCACCTGGGGCAGCGTGATGCCCAGTTCGGCCAGCCGCTGCGACCACGTCGTTGTCATCGGTCAGCCCTTCGGACGCTTCAGGTAGGCGACGTGCTGCTCACCGGTCGGCCCGGGCAAGACTGTCACCAGTTCCCAGCCGTCGGCTCCCCACTGATCGAGGATCTGCTTCGTCGCGTGCGTCAGCAGGGGCACCGTTGCGTATTCCCAAGCGGTCGATTCACTCATGGACTAGAGCCTAATGGGTACGTCTTTGTCGATATGGTGATGCGGTGGTGAACGAGACACCGCCCGACGAAGCCGGGCACACCAACGAATGGCCCCAGTCCGCCGGACGGGCGCGACTGCATTTCGTGTCGGGCAAGGGGGGCACCGGCAAGACCACGGTCGCGGCGGCGCTGGCGCTCGCGCTGGCCGCCGACGGCAAGAAGGTGTTGTTGGTGGAATGCGAGGGCCGCCAGGGCATCGCTCAGCTCTTCGACATCCCGCCGCTGCCGCCTACCGACACCAAGATCGCGACGGCCTCCGGCGGCGGCGAGGTCTCGGCGTTGGCCATCGACATCGAACACGCGCTGCTCGAGTACCTCGACATGTTCTATAACCTCGGTTTCGCCGGGCGCGCGATGAAACGGATCGGTGCGATCGACTTCGTCACCACCATCGCGCCGGGCCTGCGTGACGTGTTGATCACCGGCAAGATCAAAGAGCGCATCATCCACACCGACAAGCAGGGGCGTCGGGTGTATGACGCGGTGGTGGTCGATGCGCCGCCGACCGGCCGGATCGGCAACTTCCTCGACGTCACCCAGGCGATGGCCGACCTTGCCAAGACCGGACCGATCCGCAATCAGAGCGACGGTGTGGTGAAACTGCTGCACTCCGAGGACACGGTGATCCACCTCGTCACGCTCCTCGAGGCGATGCCCATGCAGGAGACGATCGAGGCGGTCGAGGAACTCCACGCGAAGAATCTCACCGTGGGCACCCTCATCATCAACCGCGTCAGTCCCACCCACCTGCCGCCGGGGTCGATCGACGAGATCGCCGAAGGCACCATCGATGCGCCCCGCGTGCTCGAACACCTGCAGGCGGCCGGTCTGCATCTCGCCGACGGCGATCTGTCCGGATTGCTGACCGAGACCATCGAGCACGCCTCCCGCCTGCAAGCCCAGCAGGTCGCCAAAGCCCAACTCGACGAGGTGGAGCTGCCGACTCTGGAGTTGCCGGCACTCGGCGATGGCATCGATCTGGGGTCGATCTACGAGCTCGCCAACCTCTTGCAGAAGGCAGGTGCCTGATTCATGCCGCTCGATCTGAAGATGGCCTCGGTGCTCACCGACCCCGCGACCCGAGTGGTGATCTGCTGCGGCGCCGGCGGCGTGGGCAAAACGACCACCGCTGCGGCGATGGCGATGTATGCGGCCGAACACGGTCGCAAGGTGGCGGTGCTGACCATCGACCCGGCCCGCCGCCTCGCCCAGTCGCTGGGGATGTCCGAGCTCACCAATGATCCGCAGCCGGTGAACGTCGGCCTCGGCGAGGGTGCCGGCTCACTGGACGCGATGATGCTGGACATGCGGCGCACCTTCGACGAGATGGTGCTCGAGTACTCCTCACCCGATCGCGCCTCGGCGATCATGGAGAACTCCTTCTATCAGACGATGGCGTCGTCGTTCTCCGGCACGCAGGAGTACATGGCGATGGAGAAGCTCGGCAAGCTGATCGAACAGGAGCGATGGGACCTGATCGTCGTCGACACCCCGCCATCGCGCAATGCCCTGGACTTCCTCGACGCCCCGCAGCGCCTCGGGTCATTTCTCTCCGGGCGGCTGATGAAGATGTTGGTCGGCGGCGGACGCGGGGTCGGACGCATGGTCACCGGCGCGATGAGCCTGGCGATGCGCGGTGTCTCCACCATCATCGGCGGCGACATGTTGCGCGATGTCGCGACGTTCGTGCAGTCGCTGGACTCGATGTTCGGCGGCTTCCAGGACCGGGCCACCAAGACCTACGAACTACTCAAACAACCGGGCACCCAGTTCGCTGTGGTGGCCGCGGCCGAACCCGACGCGCTGCGCGAGGCCGCCTTCTTCGTCGACCGGCTCTCTGAGGAGAGGATGCCGCTGGCCGGGCTCATCCTCAACCGCACCCACCCGAATCTGACGTCCATCTCCGAGGCGTCGGCGCAGGCCGCGCTGGAGACCGTGGACGACGAGCTCACCCGCGGGGTGCTCGAGATCCACGCCGAACGCGCCTCCACCGGCAAGCGGGAGTTGCACCTGCTGCAGCGCTTCACCGCCGCACACCCGACGGTGCCGATCGTCGGGGTTCCGTCACTGCCCTTCGAAGTCGCCGACGTCGTCGCGCTACGGGCGGTGGCCGAGCAGATCACCAGTCGGGGCTGAGTCAACGACGATGGCCGACCCATTCGGGTCGGCCATGCCTGCTGATCGTCCGCGACTCACACCGCGTCGGCGCGGTGCCTCCGTCGCTGAGCCTCGAAGAACTGCGCCCACGAGGTGACCTCCGGGTGCTGCCGGAGCAACGCCCGCCGCTGACGCTCGGTCATGCCGCCCCACACACCGAACTCTACCCGGTTGTCGAGAGCGTCCGCGCCGCACTCGAGCTGGACCGGGCAATGCCGGCAGATCGTGGCGGCCTTACGCTGGGCCGCGCCGCGGACGAACAGGTCATCGGGGTTCCCTCCCCGGCATCGCGCTTGTGACACCCACATCAATCGAGCGTCATCTCCGGTGGAAACTGCCGCTATCGCCATCCGCCGACCCCTGTCTGTCGTTGCGTCTCGTCGGACCCTTTCGGCGCTGCTGCGCCGCCCGACGGTCCTGACCCGAATGCCCTCACCCGGTCCACCCGATCCACTCGTCGTTAACCGAAACGCTGGTTGCGGTTCACAACTTCAGGGCGACTGTTAAGTGAGTCACATTCTGCACTCAATTTAAGGATCTGTGCATCACGACGCAAGCCCTGGGGCAAAGAAAATGGCACCATCGTGCAAACCGGGACGATCTGCGCAGGTCACAAGCAATGTGTGCGATGAGGCTCGGTCGTGACCGGCTCGCGACCTTTTGGTGGCGCGCGCTCAGCCGGCTTCGCGCACATCGCACGTATCCTGTGCGTGTGCCGAAGTCGAAGAAGCTGTGGTCACTGGCCGGCGCCTGCCTGTTGGCCGGTGTCCTGGTGGCCGGATTGTTGTATCCCGTGGCCAGCGGACTGGGCGTCATGTCCAACCGTGCGGCCGCCGCCGTCGAGAATGTGTCCTCCGAGTTGCTCAACGGCACCCTGCCGGAGGTCACCACGATGACCGATTCGGCCGGCAACCCCATCGCCCTGCTGTACGACCAGTACCGCTATCAGGTCGGGTACAACGACATCTCGCCGGACATGATCCGCGCGATCATCTCGATCGAGGACCGACGATTCCTCGAACACGACGGCGTCGACTGGAAGGGCACGATCCGGGCGGCGCTGAAGAACTCGTCGTCGGGCGAGGTGCAGCAAGGCGCCTCCACACTGGACCAGCAGTACATCAAGAACTATCAGCTGCTGGTCCTCGCGCGCACCGAAGCCGACCGCCAGGCCGCCATCGAGACCACCCCGGCCCGCAAACTGCGGGAGGTCCGGATGGCGTTGACGATGGAGCAGTCGCTCATCGATCAGGCCAAACGCGACAAAGGGCTCGACGATGCCGCCGCCAAGCAGGAGGCCAAGAAGCAGATCGTCACGCGGTATCTGAACGTGGTGCCCTTCGGCAACAACTCCTACGGCATCGAGGCCGCGGCACAGACCTACTTCGGCAAGCACGCCAAGGACCTCGACGTCCCGCAGTCGGCACTGCTGGCCGGCATGGTGCAGTCGAGTTCGGCGCTCGATCCCTACACCAACCCGGAGGCGGCGACCAATCGCCGCAACACTGTCATCGACACGATGATCGAGAACTTCCCCAATCGCCGGGACGAACTCGTGGCGGCCAAGGCGGCTCCCCTCGGGGTACTACCCAGCCCGCGCACCCCCATGCAGGGCTGCATCGCGGCCGACGCCAACGGGTTCTTCTGCGACTACGCGCTGCAGTTCCTCGCCGAAAACGGCATGTCTCGCGACTCGGTGATGCGCGGCGGTTACATCATCCGCACCACCCTGGACCCGCAGGTGCAGCGGTCCACCGTGCGTGCGGTGCGGGCGCAGGCCTCCCCTGACGCCGACGGTGTCGCCGACGTGATGAGCGCGATCCGGCCGGGTAAGGAGACCCACGACATCCTCGCGATGGCGTCGAGTCGCGACTACGGTCTCAACCTCAAGCGAGGCCAGACCGTGCAGCCACAGCCGTTCTCGATGGTCGGCGACGGCGCCGGTTCGGTGTTCAAGATCTTCACCACCGCCGCCGCCATGGAGAAGGGCCTCGGCGTCGCGTCGAACATCCCGGTGCCGAGCTTCGTCGCGGTGGAGGGCATGGGTAACAGCGACACCCCCGGTTGCCCGGAGGAGTCCTATTGCGTCCGCAACGACGGCCGCTATCCCGCCTCGTTGTCGGTGACCCAGGCGCTGGCGCAATCGCCGAACACGGCTTTTGTGAAGCTGCTGCAGGAAGTCGGAGTGAAGCCGGCAGTCGACATGGCGGTGCGGCTGGGCCTGCGCTCGTACACGGTCCCGGGCTCGTCGGGCTACGGCGACAAGAGCATGGCGCAGTACGTCAAGGACGGGAACTTCGGTTCGTTCACGCTCGGCCCGCTGCCGATCAACGGGCTGGAACTGTCCAACGTCGCGGCCACCCTCGCCTCCGGCGGCACCTGGTGCCCGCCGAACCCGATCGCATCGATCAGCCGGATCAAGCGCGACGCATACGGCAATCCGGTGATGACCCCGGAGGGGGAGCCAGCGCTCACCGCGATCCCGTTCACCGCTCCTTCCTGCGAACAAGTAGTCGAAGAAGGCTTGGCGAACACGCTGGCCAATGCGATGAGCCACGACGATCGCGCCGGTGGTACAGCAGCCGCGGCGGCCGGTTCGCAGGGCTGGACGTTGCCGATGTCGGGCAAGACCGGCACCACCGAGGCCCATCGCTCCTCGGCGTTCATCGGCTTCACCAACAACATCGCCGGCTCGGCCTACGTCTACAACGACGGCCCGAACCCGACCGGTATCTGCAGCAGCCCGTTGCGCCAGTGCTACGACGGCAACCTGTACGGCGGCATGGAGCCCGCCCGCACCTGGTATCAGGCCATCAAGCCGGTGGCCACCAAGTTCGGGCCGGTCAAACTGCCACCGACCGATCCTCGGTACATGCGCGGCAGCGATCGCGGCCGCATCCCGAAGGTCAGCGGACTCACCGCCAGTGCGGCGACCTCCCGGCTGCAGTCCGCCGGCTTCAAGGTCAACCAGCTCGATGTGGACAGCAACCGGCCGCAGGGCACGGTGGTGTTCACCGCGCCGTCGGACTCGGCGATGCCCGGCAGTGTGGTGACCATCTATGTGAGCAACGGGCGACGCGACGACGACGGCCAGGGACCGACGGAGACGACGGTGGAGGTACCCGGTGTGGGCCCGGTGGTGATCCAACTCCCGGGCTGACCGGCGGGTAGGGACAAAACCCGGCGGCGGGCCACACCCGGATCTGCGTATCCTGGGTGAATGGCTCACCTCGACAACGCCCTCACCCGCCGCGTCGCGGCTGCCCCGACACTCGGGGGTCTGGCCGGTCTGGCGGCTGCGGGTCTCTTCTATTCGACGGTGATCGAGCGCAACGCATTCACGTTGCGGCACAACACGCTCGCCGTGCTGGAGCCGGGCGCCGCGCCGCTGCGCGTCCTGCACATCAGCGACCTGCACATGATGCCCAACCAGCGCCTCAAGCAGGCGTGGGTGTCCGAGCTGGAGGCGCTGGAGCCGGACCTGGTGATCAACACCGGCGACAACCTCGCCCATCCGCAGGCGGTGCCGTCGGTGATCCAGTCGCTCGGTGGCCTGCTGTCGCGGCCCGGGCTGTTCGTGTTCGGCTCCAACGACTACTTCGGTCCGAAGCCCAAGAACCCGTTCCAATACTTCAAGACCGACCACACCCGGTCGTTCGGCCAGCCGCTGCCCTGGCAGGATCTGCGTGCGGCGTTCACCGAGCGCGGCTGGCTTGACGCCACGCACACGGTCCGCGAACTCGAGGTCGGCGGGGTGCGCGTGGTGGCGGCCGGCGTCGACGACCCGCACATCGAACGCGACCGCTACGAGACCGTCGCCGGCCGTCCCAACCCGCTGGCGCATCTGCGGCTGGGGTTGACCCACTCTCCCGAACCGCGCGTGTTGGACCGGTTCGCCGCCGACGGTTACGACCTGGTCATGGCCGGTCACACGCACGGCGGTCAGCTGTGCCTGCCGTTCGTCGGGGCCCTGGTCACCAATTGCGAGCTGGATCGCTCCCGCGTCAAGGGTGTCTCCAACTGGGGTACGTCGATGAAACTGCACGTCAGTGCTGGTCTCGGAACGTCGCCATATGCACCTGCGCGGTTCTGCTGCCGGCCAGAGGCGAGCCTGTTGACGCTCACCCCGGTCTCGCACGGCGACGCCGCGTTCGCCGAGGATCATTCGCTGCCGCAGCTGGCCTCCGAACCCACGTGACCCGGTCCCCGGTGGACGGCGTCCGGGTCCTGGCCTTCGACACCTTCGGCACCGTCACCGATTGGTTCACCGGCATCTCCGGCGCGGTCCGGGCGACGATCCCCGGCCTCGACGCGGGTGCATTCGCGCGGGAGTGGCGCCGTCGCTACGGCCCCATCTTGGCTCGGGTGGAATCCGGCGAAATCGGCTGGCGACGGCTCGACGACTTGCATACCGAGACGCTGCACGAGGTGGCCGACCAGTTCGGCGTCGCCCTCACCGAAGCCGCGTCGACATCGCTGGTGCGCGCCTGGCGCACCATCCCCGGTTGGCCCGATGCGGCGCCGGGGATCCGCCGGCTCAAGGGACGCTTCGTCGTCTGCGCCCTGAGCAATGGCACCGTCGCGCTGCTGACCGACATGGCCAGACACAACGGATTCGACTGGGACTTCGTGGGCGGTTCGGATCTGTGGGGTCACTACAAGCCGGCACGGGAAACCTACTGCGGCCTTGCCGCATTGTTCGAAGTGGAGCCGGCCGAGGTGATGATGGTCGCCACGCACCAAGGTGACCTGGATGCGGCCCGATCTTTCGGCCTGCGCACCGCCTTCGTCGAACGGCCACTGGAGTGGGGCGGCGAGGAGAAGGACGACACCGGTTCCGCCGACAACGACGTACACGCCACTGATTTGTGCGACCTGGCCGACCAACTCGGTTGCTGAGTCAGCTCATCGTCAGCTCGACGTAGGGCACCTTATCGATGGTCTTACCGATCGATTCCTCGATGACGCCGGACAATTTGGCGTACGCCTTCGGGTGATCACGCCGATAACGGGCGACGATCTCGGCCCTTTCGGCAGCATCGACCACCCGCGCCACGGCCCGAACGCGGTGGCGCCGACCGATGGAGACGCGACAGTTCGGTTCTACCTGCAGGTTCTTGAACCACTGTGATGTCCTGCCGAAGCCCGATGCGATGACCACTCGATCCGGACTCGGACGCTCCACCGCTTCGAGCACCACATAGCGCGGCTCGCCGGAGCTACGGCCGACATGTTCGAGCAACAACATCCGACCGCCGAACACGAAGCCCAGATGTGCCCGGAACACGACGATGGGCGCACGCACCACCCAGCGGGTGTGCAGCAGTCGAGCAGAAAGACTCATGATGTACCCCAATCTCGTTCGCAGAACGAAAGACTCGCCCTCGTTCACCTTTCACGCAATCACCCACAACGGATGATGCGGACCACACACCGTCGCGACCACGATCACGATGAGGTCACCTGACATCACTCCCGACCCATCGAGAGAAAGCGAACCGTCATGACCACTCAACACTCCGATCATCGAGTCCAACAGGGATTCGCGGCCGTCGGCGTCATCGGCGCGGCCATCCTCTTGCTCGTCGGCGGCATCCTCGAACTGCTGCAGGGCATCTCGGCGGTCGCCAAAGACGACCTGTTCGTCGTCGGACCCGAGTACGTCTACCAGCTGAACCTGACGGCCTGGGGCTGGATCCACATCGTGCTGTCCATCATCGCAATCGCGATCGCGATCGGGATGTTCACCGGCGCCGCCTGGGCGCGGGTGGGCGCGATTTGCATCGCGTCATTGTCGATCATCATCAATTTCCTGTGGCTGCCGTACTTTCCGTGGTGGTCGATCCTGGTGATCGCGATCGACCTGGTCATCATATGGGCCGTGGCCACCTGGCGGACCGTCTGACTCAATCCGGCTGCCGAGTCCCGCGCAGACCTCGCAACGTCTGCGCGGGACTCGCGCCGTATCTGCGGCGGTAGGCAGCGGCGAAACGGCTCGGGCTGCTGAACCCCCAGCGCGCGGCGGCGTCGGCGACGGTGCCCCCGGCGCGCTCCAGGTCGGCGTGTGCGCGATCGAGCCGAATGTCGGTGAGCGCCCTCGTCGGCGAGCTCTCCACGAATTGTGCGAACGCCTCCTGCAACCGACGCACGCTGGTTCCGCCGATCGCCGCCATCTCCGCCAACGTCCAGGGCCGTCCCGGGTCGTCGTGCAACGCGTCGAGCACCCGTTTCACCATGCCCGGTCGCATCTGGTGGTCGGGGTCGGCGGAGTCCGGGGTCACCGCCAGCAGGAAAGCAGTGGTCACCGCGCTGGCCAGTTGAGGGCCGACCAGCGGGTTGGCCAAGAGGTCGACCGGCTCGCGGGCCTGCGCCGACAACGCGGTCACCAGCGACAGCCACGAGGCGCCGGCGTCGGTGGAGACATCGATCTGGGGCGGCAGCGACAGGCGCCGACGGATCGGTGCCACGCGAATCCGATCGGCCTCGCGTTCGAGGTGCTCGGCGTCGAACTTCACGCCGAGCACCTGACAGTCCGCGGTCCACCGAGTGATCAACGACGGCTGGTCCGCGGTGAAGATGGTGCCCTGACCTGGCGCGGAGACCAATTCGTCGTGGTGCCCCCGCGAGTGCAGCCGCCCCGAAATGGGCACATTGACCTCGTAGGCACCGGGATAGTCGCATTCGATCGAGACCGCGGCACCCCAGGTGAGTCGACCGATGGTGACGCCCCCGAGTTCGACCGTGCGCAAGGTCAGGTCGACCTCGTCGCGTTCGTCCAACGCACGGAGTTCGTGCGGGAAATAAACATCGGCGACCGCCCGGTGCGCTGTATCCCAATCCCGGGTTCCCACGGGCTGCTCGGATGTGGACATGGTCTTTGTGTTCTACCGCATGGAACCCCCGATATGCGATGCACATCACAACTTGATCGCGTGATCCGTCTCGGGGCCGCGTGAACGGTATCGATCAATCGCCACACCTGCGCATAGCGTCTGTCGACACCTGGCCCCCGGGCCGACCTTCGACGAGGAGAAGCTGATGACCGCAACCGTGTCCTGGCTCGACGAGATCACCATGACCGAACTGGAGCGCAATCCCTACCCCGTCTACGAACGGCTGCGCAGCGAGGCGCCGCTGGCCTACGTCCCGGTTCTGGGTTCCTACGTGGCGAGCACCGCAGAGATCTGCCGGGAGATCGCCACCAGAGGCGACTTCGAGGCGATCATCACCAAGGCCGGCGGGCGCACCTTCGGCCACCCGGCGGTGATCGGGGTCAACGGCGAAATCCACAAGGATCTCCGCTCGATGGTCGACCCGGCGCTGCAGCCGCAGGAGGTGGACCGATGGATCGACGACCTGGTGCGACCGATCGCACGCCGCTATCTCGAGACGTTCGAGGACGAGGGCAGCGCCGAACTCGTCGCGCAGTACTGCGAGCCGGTGTCGGTGCGGGCACTCGGCGATCTGCTCGGTCTGCAGTCGGTGAGTTCGGACAAGCTGCGCGAGTGGTTCCACAAGCTGTCGCGGTCATTCACCAACGCCGGCGTCGACGAGAACGGGGAGTTCACCAACCCGGACGGTTTCCGCGAGGGTGACGAGGCGAAAGCGGAGATCCGGGCCATCGTCGACCCGCTGATCGACAACTGGATCGAGAACCCCGACGACAGCGCCATCAGCCATTGGCTGCACGACGGTATGCCCGAGGGGCAGACCCGCGAGCGTGACTACATCTACCCCACCCTGTTCGTCTATCTGCTCGGTGCGATGCAGGAACCCGGCCACGCGATGGCGTCGACCCTGGTCGGCCTGTTCACCCGGCCCGATCAGATGGAACAGGTGGTCGACGAACCGGGACTGATCCCGCGGGCGATCTCCGAGGGAATGCGGTGGACGTCGCCGATCTGGTCGGCGACCGCCCGGATCAGCACCGCCGACGTCGAGGTCGCGGGAGTGTCGCTGCCAGAGGGTTCGGTGGTCCTGATGTCCTACGGGTCGGCCAACCACGACCACTCGGTGTACGAGGCGCCCTCGGAGTACGACCTGTCACGGCCGCCGCTTCCCCACCTCGCGTTCGGGGCGGGCAACCACGCGTGCGCGGGAATCTACTTCGCCAACCACGTGTGCCGGATCGGCCTCGAGGAGCTGTTCGACTCGATCCCGAATCTCGAACGCGACACCGCCGGCGACGTGGAGTTCTGGGGATGGGGATTTCGTGGTCCGACGTCGTTGCACACGACGTGGGAGGTGTGACGATGTCGTCACACACCGTCGAGGTGACCGGCCCGGATCCGCGGAGCGTGGCATGCGCTCCCGGACAGCGACTGCTGGACGCGTTCCTGCGCAGCGGCGTCTACCTGCCGAACTCGTGCAACCAGGGCACGTGCGGAACCTGCAAGGTGAAAGTGTTGTCCGGCAACGTCGAGCAGCCGGCCGTGTCGGAAACGGTGCTCGGCGCCGACGAGCAGGCCGATGGATTCGTCCTCGCCTGCCAATCGTCGCCGACATCGGATGCACGGATCGAGGTTCCGCGCGGTGCCGGGTCCAGGCCCGGCCATCCACTGCGCGACCTGAGCGGCGTCGTGCACGAGGTGCGCGAGATCGCCGACGACACGCTCGAACTCACCGTGGGCATCGATGAGCCACTGGACTTCTCGGCGGGTCAGTACATCGAGGTGACCGTGCCCGGCATCGGTCATATCCGTCAGTACTCGATGGCCAATCCCCCCAGCAGCGCCGACCGTCTGGAGTTCCATGTCCGCCGGGTACCCGACGGTGTGGCCACCGATCGGTGGATCTTCGACTCGCTCGATCAGGGCCACCGGATCGAGATGCGCGGCCCGTGGGGCGATTTCGTGCACGACACCGAGGCGGATGCGCCGATGATCCTGCTGGCCGGTGGCACCGGGTTGGCACCGCTCAAGTCGATCGCACGTCACGCACTCGAACTCGACCCCGAACGCGAGATCCATCTGTATCACGGCGTCCGTCATCGGTCCGACCTCTACGACGTGGAGTTCTGGGAGACGCTGACCGAACGGCATCCGGGGCTGCGCTACACCCCGTGCCTGAGTCGTGACGACGGGTTCGGCCGGCACGGCTACGTCGGCGACGTCGTGCTCGCCGACTTCGACTCCCTGCGGGGCTACTCGGCGTACCTGTGTGGTCCGCCCGCCATGGTCGATGCCGGGGTGAAGGCCTGCAAACGGCGCCGCATGCCCGGCCGCAACATCCACCGGGAGAAATACACCCCGGCGCCGACGTCGGCGCCGGACATGGTGCCGGCGTGATGGTTGAGGGTCCGCGCACCCGGGTACCCGCCGGAACGCGGTGCGGCGTGAACATCGCGCCGACGGGAAGCACCCGAGATCGATAGGAGTACGAGCATGGCGCAGTATCGAGTGGTCAACGCCGACGGCGATGTCATCGACACCAAGGAGTTCTCCGACGCGACCGGCGCCTACGACTGGTTGAAGACCGTGGAGGCCCCCGACGACCAGCTGGGCGTGGCCATGCAGGTGTTCGACAACGGCGAGTGGAAGAACTTCGAGGTGTCCGACGGCGGCACCAACGCCAATCCATCGGCGGATGCCTGACGGCTCACCCCGAGCCGAGTGAGGTGAACGTGCCGCTGGCCGGCACGATCACCTCACTGGTATCGAAAACGAGGAAGCCCTGACCGGATCTCTCCTGGTCAGGGCTTCTTCTGCTATCTCAACCTAGCGTCGGGGTGGCGGGATTCGAACCCACGACCTCTTCGTCCCGAACGAAGCGCGCTACCAAGCTGCGCCACACCCCGTGTGCAACCTGCGATAGCTTACCCCCACGCCCCCGCCAGAACTAAATCGCCTGGTCAGGATCGCTATCGCCGTATCGCAACGCCGTGACGGAGCCGTTACGAGCAGTCTGCGTATTTGTGGGCTTATGTCCACATCGGCCCACTAGAGTTATTCCAGCACTTGTGTCTCATATACCTCGTCCGTACCGAAAGGGAACCCACATGAGCGCGCCTGAGCAGGACATCAACTACAGCACGAAGGAAGGTTTCGCCTTCGGCATCTCCATCGTCGCGGCCGCGTTGCTGTTCGTCGCGGGTCTCGTCGCCGTTTTCCAGGGCATCTCGGCGTTGGCCAATGACGACCTGTTCGTGGTCGGCGCGGAGTATGTCTACAAATTCGACCTCACCACGTGGGGCTGGATTCACCTGATCATCGGCATCCTGGCGATCATCGTGGCGGGCGGGCTGGCGGTCGGCGCCGACTGGGCCCGGATCTCGGCGATCATCATCGCTTCCATCTCGATCATCGCCCAGTTCCTGTGGCTGCCCTACTACCCGCTGTGGGCGATCCTGATCATCGCTCTCGACCTCGTGGTGATCTGGGCGGTCGCGACGTGGAAGCCGTCGAACATCGCCTGACCCACCTCCATGTACACGCCGCCCGCCGGGCCCTCGGGTCCGACGGGCGGCGTGTTCTCACTTGCGACCCATCCGACAACGCCGTGTCTCCGAATCGCCTCCGTTCATCCAGTGTCCGAGTTCTTCCGATGACCCGAACGGAGCCGCACGATGCGCACCACCCGCACGATCCGACGCCTGCTCACCCTCCTCGCGACCGCAGCCCTGGCCGTCGCCGCCCTGGTCGCGAGCACCGGCCCGGCGACTGCCGCACCGCTGCAACCGATCCCGAAGCTCGACACCGAGCGGTATCTCGGGTCCTGGTGGCAGCTCGCGGCGATTCCGGCGTTCTTCAATCTGAACTGCGCCAAGGACACCAAGGCCACCTACACCCTGATCGATGCGACCACGATCGGCGTCGAGAACACCTGCACCACGTTCACGGGCCAGACCAACGGCGTCAAGGGTCAGGCGAAGGTCGTCGACCCGGTCACCAAAGCACAACTGTCCGTGTCGTTCCCGCAGGTTCCGGTGAGCATCGATCCGAACAACGCACCCAACTACATCGTCACGTGGATCGCCGACGGCGCCACCCCCGACGACCCGTACCAGTTCGCCCTCGTCGGCGATCCGACCCGCTTCTCCGGGTTCGTCCTCTCCCGGGACAAGGTCGTCACCACCGAGACCTTGCGGATGCTGCGCGGACAGGTGGAGAAGGCCGGATTCAACTCCTGCACCTTCTTGGTGTCCCCGACCACCGGTGGCCGCACCGACTACTCCCCGCTCTGCACCGTCTGACACTGCATCTGAAGGCATCCGGTGCTCACCCGGCCGTACGCTGGCCGGGTGAGTACGGATCTCGACCTCCGGCGTACCCAGCTGATCGCCGACGCCTACCGGGTCGCCGACGACGTGCTGTTCCCCGCCGCCTCCGACGTCGATCGCACAAGTTCGGTACCTGCCTCGCACTGGACGACGATCGCCGAGGCCGGCCTGTTTGGAATTGCCGCACCCGTCGACGCCGGCGGGCCGGGCCTCGACTTCGGTCAGGTCATCGAGATCAGTGAGGTGATGGCGAGCGGCTGCCTGGCGACCGCCTTCACGTGGCTCCAGCATCACGGTGTGGTCATCGCGCTGGCCACCACCGCCAACCAACGACTACGTGACGAATTGTTCGCTGCAACAGTTGCCGGCCGGCTGCGCGCCGGCGTGGCGTATGCCGGAGTGGTCCCCACCCCACCACGAATGCGCGCCACCCGAGTCGACGGCGGGTGGCGCTTCGACGGCCATGCGCCGTTCGTGAGCGGTTGGGGCATCGTCGATCTGCTGCAGATCTCGGCCCGTGATGTGGACACCGACGACGTGCTCGCGGCGATCCTGCCGATCCAGCAGCCGCCCGACGCCATCACCGTTACACCGCTGCAGCTCGGCGTTGCCGATGCGACCCGCACGGTGTCGCTGGCGGTCACCGGCCTGGTCGTCCCCGACGATCGCATGGTGAGCCGGGTGACCCTCGACGACTTCTTCGCCAACCAGAACACCGGCGTCCGGATCAACGGCACGCTCCCGCTTGGAGTGGTGCGGCGGTGCGCCGCGCTGCTCGACGTCGGCGGTCACCCACGGGCCGCTCGCGCATTGCGCGACCACGGCAGCACCATCCGCACTGCGCTGGACGCCGGACTCACCGACGCCGCCACGCTGATCGCGGCACGTGCCGACGGCGCACAATTGGCCGTCGACGCGGCAGCCACACTGATCGCCGCCGAGGGCGGCGCGGCCCTGCTGCGCGGCGCCCATCCCGAACGCCTCGCCCGCGAAGCCGCATTCACGCTGGTCGCGGCCAGTAGACCACAGTTGAAGGAGCTGCTGGTGGACAGGTTCAGCGCGCCGCCCGCCGCGCGTACTCCCTGAGAAAGGTGGCCTCGACGATGGCCATGTTCTCGATCTCGCCCGGATCGACGCTCTCGTTGGGCGCGTGGATCAGGCACGACGGTTCCTCCACACCGAGCAGCATGATCTCCGCTTCCGGATAGGTTTCGGCGAACACGTTGCACAGCGGGATCGAACCGCCCTGCCCCATCAGCACGACGTCGGTGCCGTAGGTCGTGGTCATCGCGTCGACCATCGTGTCGAAACCGGGCCCGGAGGTGGTGCCGCGAAACGGCGCGCCATCGGCTTCACGCTCGAAGGAGACCCGGACGTTCCACGGGGCGGCCGCGGTGAGATGGTCGATGAGCGCCTGTTGGGCGACCTTGGCGTCCATCCCGGGCGGCACCCGCAGGTTGATGCGCGCACGCGCTTTCGGCTGCACGGCCGCCGACGACCCCACCACCGGCGGGCAGTCGATGCCGAGCACGGTCGCCGCCGGCCGTGCCCACACCATGTCGGCGACCGCCCCCGAGCCGATCACGTCCACCCCGTCGAGGATGCCGGCGTCGGTGCGGAAGGCCTCGACCGGGTAGTCGACGCCCGGCCACGTCGCCGAGGCGTCCAGCCCGGTGACGGTGGTGTTGCCCTCGGCGTCGCGCAGCGAAGCGAGCATCGCGATGAGCGCGGCGAGTGCATCCGGCGCCGCTCCCCCGAACATGCCGGAATGCATTGCCGACGAGAGTGTTTCGACGGTCACCACGATGTTGGCGATACCCCGCAGGCTCGTGGTCAGGCTCGGCCGGCCGATTGCGAAATTCCCCGAGTCGCACACCAGGATCGCGTCGGCGCGCAACAGGTCCGGGTGCTTCGGGACGAAGTCCTCCATGCCACCGGTGCCCTGCTCTTCCGAGCCCTCACCGACGATGGTGATGTTGACCGGGATGTCGCCGCCGAGCGCCCGCAACGCAGCCAGGTGCACGGCGATGTTGCCCTTGCAGTCCGCTGCGCCGCGGCCGTACCAGCGACCGTTGCGTTCGGTGAGTTCCCAGACCGGCGAGTCCCACTCGTCGGCACCGAGGGGCGGCTGCACATCATGGTGGAAATAGAGCAACACCGTCGGCGCATCGTCGGGACCGGCCAGGTGCCCGGTCACCGCTTTGCTGCCATCGGCGGTCACATGCGACTCGACGTCGCCGAAACCCAACTCGGTGAAGGTGCCGAGCAACCAGTCGACCATCCGGTCGCAGTCCTCCGGCGGAGTGCCGGTGGGGTCGTAGACGGATTCGAACGCGACCATCTCGGCGAGCTCGGTCTTCGCCTGCGGCATCAATTCCCGCACGCGCTCGCGCAGGCTCTCGTCGGTCGTCGTGTCGTCGGTCATCGGCGCTCCCTCGCAATCGGATCGGCGTGACATCAGCCTGTCACGATGTAAGGCGTGAGGCGCGGTGGCAGCCCTTCGTGACGGCCTCTCCAAGCTCCGGCCTCCTCAGGGACCAGGTGCTCACCACAAGACCACGATCGCCTGTCACACCAGGTCGTGGGTTTCCAGCCGACCGTCAGCGATCGCGTCGAGCATCGCGGCATGGTCGGCCTCGTCGATGTCGGCGTAGGACTCCGAGAAGTCGGCGATGGCATCGGCGAAGCCCTTGGCGCTACCGAGGTACTCGGCGATCTGGAGGCGTGAACCGGTTCGGGCGTGCGCATGTGCCAGTGCCCGACCGCACAACTTCGCGTAGAGCTTCATGTCGTCGGGACTCAACGCCTCGATCACCACCGACCCCTTGCCGTCACGCAATTGCCGGACGTACAGGTCACGCTTCTCGCCGTTCTCGTCGAGTCCGGAGGTCCAGCCGAGGAACACGTCACTGGCCGCCTGCAGCAGCCGCTGGCCCTCGACGACCCGCTGCCCCTGGTTGGCGTACTGCTGAGTGGGCACGTAGTCGGCGAGCACCGAGCGCTGCGCCTCCTTCATCTGCAGGAACAGCGGATCGTCGGACCGTGCGCCATGCATCAGCACGATCCAGGCACGAGTGCCGACGCTGCCCACTCCCACCACCTTGCGCGCCACGTCGACGATCGTGAACTGGTCGAACAACGCCCGGATGTGGTCGGGCAACATCGTGCGGTAGGCATCGACCCGGCCCGCGATCCGGTTGGCGACCTCGTCGGCGTGGCTGTCGGGGAACAACTCGTGGATCGGGACCAGCAGCGGCGGATCGCTACGGATGTGCACATTGCCGTCGGCATCGATCACGCAGAGTTTCGCCACCGCCTGGGTGCTGTTGCGGTGCTGCGCCTTCCGCAGCCCCTTCAGCGTGCGTGCCTCGGTCGAGGTGTCGAGTTTGGAGGTCACCTTCGTCAACACCTCTTCGGTGTCGATGCGGGCATACCAGCAGTCCATCGTCGACATGGCCGCGCTGGCCGTCATCCACTTCTGATACGACTTGGCCACGTCGCGCGCGTGCCGTCGGGTGGTGGCGGCATCGAAGCCGCTTCCCCGTCCGGCCACGGTGAAACTGGCCGCCAGCCGTTTCACGTCCCACTCGAACGGACCAGGAGCGGTCTCGTCGAAGTCGTTGAGATCGAAGATCATCCGCCGCTCTGGGGTGTTGAACACACCGAAGTTGCTCAGATGAGCGTCACCGCAGAGTTGTGTCATGATCCCGGAATGAGGCACCGCGGCGAGGTCGGCCGCCATCACCGCCGCTGCGCCGCGGTAGAACGTGAACGGCGTCGCCGCCATCCGGGAATTGCGGACGGGTACGAGTTCGGGCACACGCGAGGTGGCCTGCCGGGTGAGGATCTCGATCGGATCGCCCCGCTGGGCCTGGTCCACACACGTGGCGAGATCGGTGATGGTCGCCGTCATCGACGCCTCCTACTGATACGAGACGAACGACGGTGTGGGCCGCACCTGCATGGTCCGCGCCGGACTGAACGTCGGGGTGTCCTCGGTGTAGAAATTCTTCCACCCCAGCCACACGTTCGCAGGTAGATCGGCGATCACCCGCTGCCATGTTCCCTTCTTCACCGGCGGACTACCGTGGCCGTCGGCGTGGATCACCACCTGCAGTTCGGGTCGGGCGGTGTCGAGGCGGTCGCGGCCGACCACCATGTCGGTGTCGAATTCGTGTACGACGAGCAGTTTCTGCGGAAGCCCCCGGGCACGGGTGAGGTCGGCCAGCCAGGCCGAGGTGCGGTTGACCTCGTCGACGTCGACGGACCCGATCTGGGTCAGGTGCACCTGATCGGGTTTCAGTCGCCATTCCGGGTCGAGCGCCAGTCCCACGTTCGGTTCGGCGAGCAGCGAGGCGTAGCGCTTGGCCTGCGTCAGGAAGTCGGCGCGCCCCGGCTGCAGATCGAGTGTCACATACACCCCGGCGTCCTGCGCGGCCTGCACCCACGGCCGGAGCCGCTGCGGGTCGATCATGCTGGAATACGTCCCGTCGGGTCCGGGTTGCGACGACGCGACGGTGGCGATGATCTCGAAGGCCGGCACCACCGGCGTCGCGCTGAACGGCCGATACTGCGCCGCAAGCTGATCGACCCGCTCGACCGACGCCTGCGCGCCCTGCGCACCCAACGGGCCGAGTGAGGGATCACCCGGTGAGCCGTACAGCGCCACCAGGCGCCGCCCGGGAAAGATGAGCTGGCCGCCGCCGGGGAGCTCGGGCTGGGTGCGGGCCGCCCGGGTCTGGCGTGCGAAGGCGCGGCTGTCACCGAAGCCCGTTCCGAATGCGCGCACCGTCGCGTCCGGGTGTTCCCGCAACATGCGGACCGACTCACCGGTGGACCGCGGATCGTCGACGGGCACCCGAACGACCTGCGCTCCGGCGGCCTCTGCGGTGAAAGCCGCGTCCGGGGACGCGTCGGCACCGAGATACACGAGCGTGGTACCACGTTGGGCCGCATGCTGTTCGATGAGATCGTCGGGGTCGGTGGTGACCAAGGCATCGGTCAACCCGCGCGCCACGGAGGAGGCGGCACCCAGCACCACGACGCGCTCGGGTGCCAGGCGTGCGAGTTCCGCGCGCACGGCCGCGCGTCGCGCCGGACTGACGGCCAGGGTGGGGGTGTCGTATCGTCGCGCGGCGGCCTTCGCACGCCGCCGAACATCGTCATTCGTGTTGGCGGGCATCAGGATCGCGGCGCCGGCGTGGCGGAACAATGTGCGACTGACCAGGACCCCGTCCACCGGCCCATCGTCGGCGACCACGCCAGAGGTGGCCTCGGCAAGTTCGGTCGCCGGCCCGGACGACCGGATCGTCGGCGACGCGACGGTGAGAGCCGCGATCAGTGTCACGGCGATGACAATCGACCACACGCGTCTGCGTGACATCGGACCGATTGCCCCCTTCGCTGTCGCGGTCGTCGAACTCGTCGGCGCTCACATGCCCGCCGCGGCACCAACGTAGCAGCCTTTTGGGTTGCCGCAACCACCCGAAAGTCGCTGCAGGTCAAGCGCTGTCGCGACGTTGCAGGTGCAAGAGGCGGAGTTCGGCGCGAATGCGTTCAGCGTCGGGGCCGAGGCGCGAACGTGACCGATGACGCGGCGGGGCCCACCCCCCGGTTCGTTGTATACCGATCGCAATCGGCGACAGCACGGCAATCAGGAGGAGCAGCAGGATCAACATGTTCATGACTGAAAGTATGTTCTCGTAAATATCCCGCCGACAGTGGCCTGAACGACATTGTTCGCAAAATTTCGGCCATACTGGATGGGTGTTGAAGAAGGTCGCCGTCGTACTGCATCGCCAGGTGGCGCTGTTCGAGTTCGGGGTGGTCAACGAGGTGTTCGGCCTCGATCGCACCGATGACGGCGTCCCGGCCTTCGAATTCCTGATCGCCTCGCCGGATCCGGGGGTTCCACTGAGCATCGGTCACGGCGCGGCGGTGGTCCCACCGCACACGCTCGACGACTGCCTCGACGCCGACCTGGTGGCTGTTCCGGGTGGCAGCACCGACCCGGACTTCGCACCCGAGATACTCCAGACCCTGCGCGGGGTGGTCGACAACGGGGGCCGCGTGCTCACGGTGTGTACTGGCGCCTTCGCTGCAGCCGAGGCCGGCCTACTCGACGGTCGCCGGTGCACGACGCATTGGCGCCATGGCGCCGAACTCGCCCGCCGCTATCCGAAGGCGATCGTCGACACCGACGTGTTGTTCGTCGATGACGGGCCGGTCACCACGAGCGCCGGAACCGCCGCCGGAATCGACGCGTCATTGCACCTTGTCCGCGCGGAATATGGGCCCGACGTCGCCAATCGCATCGCCCGCCGAATGGTGGTGCCGCCGCATCGCGACGGCGGACAGCGTCAGTTCGTGGAGGCACCCGTACCTGCCTGCGAGTCCGACGGGTTCGCCCAGGTTCTCGACTGGATGGTCGAACACCTCGATACCGACATCACGGTCGACGAACTGGCCAACCGGATGCACATGTCCACGCGCACCTTCGCCCGGCGCTTTGCCGACGAGGTCGGGGTGTCGCCTCACCGATGGCTGACCGAGCAGCGGGTGCTGCACGCGCGCCGGTTGCTCGAATCCACCACACTGCCGGTCGACGACGTCGCCGCCCGGGTGGGTTTCGCGTCCGCGACGTTGCTGCGCCACCACTTCAACGCCACCGTCGGGGTCACGCCGACCGTCTACCGCCGCCGATTCGCCGCCCGCTGAGCGGGCCCGGCTACCCGGAGCCGGTGTCGGTGGTCGACCTCTCGGCAGCGTAGGACTCGGCGAAGGAGACGCGCGGGGTGGTCGCGGTGTGCACGAGCGCCATCGCGACGAAGGTGAGGGTGGCCAGCGCGAACACCGCGGTCACCACGAGGGCGCCGATCTGGGCCACCGTACAGAGCACGCCGTCGCCGGCCGACGCGGCCACGGCCGCGCTCATCGCCAGTGCAGTTCCGAACAACGCCCAGGCGGCACTGCGGATGCGCGGACCGACCACCGATGCGTAGAAGAGTCGCTGGTAGATGGCCAGCTCGAACTCGTCCACCGATGCCAGCCGGACCTCGTCGGTCCCGGCGAGCTCGCGGAGTTCGCGGGCGAGCGTCACGTCACGCTGCAATGTCGCGGTCTCATGTTGCCGGTAACGCACGAACGCGATGACCCCGACGGCCGCCGCGAGTAACCCCAACCCCACTACCGCTGCCCAACTGTCCACGCTGCCACGCTACATGCGGGCATTTCGCATCGTGCGCGGGGTCACAGTCACCTCGAGAGCTGCCATCGAACTCGAGCACGCAGACACGACAACGCCGACATGACCGGAGCGCTCGGCCATGTCGGCGTGTCAGGAGCAGACGTCAGACGGACTGCGCCTGCCACATCCAGTGCAGCTGCTCGAGCTTCGAGACGATCTCGATCAGCAGGTCCTGAGTCACCGGATCGGCCGACTCGGTGGCCTGGACTCGCTCGCGCAGACCGCCGATCACCGACTGCAGGTTATCGATGACCGCGGTGACGACGTCACTATCCTGGGTCCAACCTTCGCCGAAACCCTTGGTGTTCGCGGTTTTCGCGACGGTCTCTGCGCGGCCGTCCGGGCTGACACCGATAGCGGTTGCGCGCTCGGCTGCGGCATCGGTGAACTCGCGCGCGACCGAGACCAACTCGTCGAGTTCGAGGTGAACCGAACGGAACTGACGTCCGACGACGTTCCAGTGCGCCTGCTTGGCGATCAGCGACAGGTCGATCAGGTCGACGAGGGTGTCCTGCAACGCCTTACCGGTGACCGACTTCTGCTCTTCGGTGAGCGTGCTGGTGATGGGTGTGTTGGTGGCCATGGTGGACCGCTCCTTTCCTTGCGTGGGCTGTACGCGTCGGTGCGGGTCGGGTCAGACCCGAACCGTGATGTTGTGCTCGATATTTCCCTTGGTGGCCTTGGAGTACGGGCAGAAGGCATGGGCGCCTTCGGCCAGTTCCTTGGCCTTTGCCTCGTCGAGGCCCGGCAAATAGGTCTCGATGGTGGCGACGAGGGCGAATCCGCCGTCGGCGTCGTCCTTGCCGATGCCGACCGTCACCGTCACTGTCGCCTCGTCGGGCACCTGCGCGCCCGCCTGCTTGGCGGTCGCCCGCAACGCTCCGAGGAAGCACGACGCGTAACCGGCCGAGAACAACTCCTCGGGATTCGCGCCTTCGCCGCTGCCACCCATCTCGGTGGGCGGCCGCATGTCGAGGTCCACCCGGCCGGGCTGCGAGACG
The DNA here is from genome assembly GCF_044543825.1 of Gordonia sp. NPDC062954. Taxonomy (NCBI): domain Bacteria; kingdom Bacillati; phylum Actinomycetota; class Actinomycetes; order Mycobacteriales; family Gordoniaceae; genus Gordonia; species Gordonia sp. NPDC062954. Next base: position 37,777 of record NZ_JBITWL010000010.1, read on the forward strand.
ACCTGGCCGTCTCGGCCACCCCCGGTTGCCGTGGAGGCGACGGTGTATACGGGATCAATTGCTGCCATGGGCTTCTCCTGACTCACTCGGTGTTGCTGAATCCACTCGGTGTCGCTGGATCACAGTGCGTTCACACGGTTCTGGACGTTTGTTTCGTCATTTTTCTTTCACCGCAACCGAACTGCGACACCGCGGGCATTCACCCCAGTAGGTGACCTCGGCCTCGTCGATGCGGTAGCCGTGATTGTCATCGGGCAGCGCACACGGGGCCTGCCCGACCGCGCAATCGATGTCGACGATCTGTCCGCAGCGACGACAGATCAGATGGTGATGATTGTCGCCCGTGCGGGTCTCATAGCGGACCGGCGAACCGGCCGGCTCGATGCGCCGAAGCAGACCGCGATTCGTACACGCGCGCAGGACGTCGTAGACGGTCTGCGTGGACACCCCGCCGAGGTGTTCGCGGACCCCGGTGGCGACGAAATCCGCGGTCGAGTGCGGGTGATCGTCCAGAATCTCCAGCACCGCGACGCGGGGCGCGGTGACCCGCATTCCCGCTTCGCGAAGCCGTCGATGGAACCGGTGACGATCTGACATGACTCCACTATAGCAGTTTTCTGGAACTAGTCCAGAAATAGGAACAGTTCCAGAAAATGAGGAAAGGCTTGCCTGAACGCGCGCCGCCTCGCGGACTCGGCAGGTTTCACCTATGCTCGGACCCACGAGGTCGTATGTAGCAGCGGGCCAGAGTCCCGCTGTTCGCGTCCGCGGTGTCCTCATCTCTCAGGTACCGCGTCGAAAAGCGCATGCCGCCTCATCACCACGAGAGAGAACGCATGTCCGAGATCACCACCGCCACCCGTCATCGTTCCGTCCGAGCCGACGAGATGGCCGAGCTGCACCGCGAACGCGCGATGGGCGGGCTGGGCACCGAGACAACCGACCGCGAGGTACGACGCATCAGTCTCGCCGACTTCGCGCAGCGCCGCGGGCAGATCGCCGACGACCTCTGGGCGGCGGCAACCGACATCGGCTTCTTCCAGGTCGTCGATCACGGCATCGACATGGCCGAGGTCAACCACGCCTTCGACATGTCGGCGCGATTCTTTGATCTGCCCACCGCGGTGAAAGAACAGTATCCGCTGCGCAAAGGCCAGAACGCGGGCTGGGAATACATGAGCCAGGTTCGGCCGTCGGTCGGCACGCCCGACCAGAAGGAGTCCTTCCAGGTCACCCGCCCGCGGATGGACGGCCTCTGGCCCGGTGAGCACGAACTGGCCGGGTTCCGCGCCACCATCGAGGAATTCGAGCGCAAATGCTGGCGTCTGGCGATGGACCTGCTGAGCTGTTTCGCCGACAAGCTCGGCCTGGACCGTGAATTCTTCACCCGGGCACACGATCCCGCCTCCCGCACCTACCAGAGCACGCTGCGTCTGCTGCACTACTACGCATTTCCCGCCGAGCTGCTCGACGCGGACTCCGCGTGGCGTGCCGGTGCCCACACCGATTTCGACGCCCTGACGCTGCTCTTCCAGCGCACCGGTCAAGGGGGTCTGCAGGTGTTGCCCGGCGCCGAGGCCGACGGTCAGGCCTGGACACCGGTCGAACCCTCCGACGACGCGATCACCTGCAACATCGGTGACATGCTGATGCGTTGGTCCGACGACCGTCTGCCGTCGAACTTCCACCGCGTGCGGGCCCCGCGCCGCGGCGAGTACACCGGGCCGCGCTACACGATCGCCTACTTCGCGCAGGCCAACACCGACGTGGTGATCGAGAGCGCCGCGGGCACGTACCCGCCGATCACGGCCGCCGACTACATCGCGCAGCGCGTCGCGGCCAACTACGGCAAGTAGGGGACGTCGTGACCACACCGGCAACACCCGCCGCACCGGCAGCTCCCACACCCGTGTTCCGCGACGTCACTGTCTACACCGGCGGCGCCTGGCACAGCCATCAGGACGTCCTGGTCGAGGACGGTGTGGTCACGGCGATCACCGCAACCCCACATCCCGGTGATGGCAACGGCCACCTGATCCCCGGGTTCGTCAACACCCACACTCACCTGCAGCAGTCACTGATGCGCGGCATCGCCGAGTGCACACCACTGCTCGAGTGGCTACTCGCCCTCGGCGAGGAGTCGGTGGCCATCACCCCGCGACGCGCCTATCTGGCCGCGGTGTCGGCATGTCTCGAGGCGTTGCGGTCGGGTACCACGACCGTCGTCGAGCACATGTGGCCACACCCCTCGAGCGAAGTGCACGGTGCGGTGATCCAGGCGTTGGCCGACACCGGGATTCGTGCGGTGCTGGGCCGCGGTGTGGCCGACCGTCCGGATGCCACCCGCAAGTGGGGATTCGAGCCACGGCTGATGCAACCACTCGACGAAGTACTCTCGCATGTGGATCATCTGCGCACGCAGGTTGCCGATACGCCGATCTCGATGGCGCTGGCGGTGCCGAACCCGCGGTCGGTGACCGAGACCGGGATGGCCGCGCTACGTGAGTTCGCCCAACGTCACGAGCTCCCGGTGTCCATCCATCTGCTCGAAACCCCCACCGACGACCGGATGTGCCTCGAACACGCCGGCGTCGGTGCGGTGGAGTATCTCGACGGCAACGGGTTCCTGTGGGACCGGGTGCTGGCCGTGCACTGTGTCGAACTCGACGACCTCGGACAACAGATCCTCGCCGAACGTGGGGTGGCCGTGTCCCACAATCCGCTGTCGAATATGCGTCTGGGCAGTGGGATCGCACCGGTTCCGGCCATGATCGAACGCGGCATCCGGGTGGGCCTGGGCGTCGACGGGGCGGCCAGCAACGACACCCAGGACATGCTGGAGAGCTTCCGGATCGCCGCCTACCTGCAGCGGGCGCTACACCGACGCGCGGACCTGCTCGGTTTCGGCGCCATGCTCGACATCGCCTGCGGTGGTGCGAACAGCGCACTCGGCCTCCCCGCGGTGAGCGGTGGGGTCACCGTCGGCGCCCCGGCAGACCTGACACTGTTCCGGTTCGACCGCGACTACGCGACGCTGCCGGTCCGCGACCCCGGTTCATCTGTGCTCACCACCGGCTCACCGAGGATTGTCGACACCGTGATGGTCGACGGCCAGGTGGTGGTAGCCGATGGACACAGCACTCTCATCGACGAGGCCGAGTTCACCAAAGAGCTGCTCGCGTTGGAGAGTTGAGTCTGTTGCGGGTGCGCTATCGCGCCCGGAACATCTTCGTCGGACGCATCCGGGTCGCGTCGGGCAGCCACTGATTGACGTTGCGCCGCAAGGTGAACACACTGGCGACGATGAGCAGAGCGAATTGCAGCCACGCGATGACCGGCATCGCCGACCATACCTCCGGGTAGTCGAAGAGCAGGTCGATGCCGATGGGGATGCACATCAGGTTGATCACCACCGCGGCGAGGAAGAAGTTGCGGCAGTTGCGGCTGTGATGGGTGACCGAGGCCACCAGCAGCGCGTACTCGATCACCAGGAACACCACAATCGTGGCGAGCATGAACGGCGGGAAGAAGCCGGCCAGCGAGTCGACTTGATCCTCCGGGCTGGCATTGCGTGGGTCGTTGACCACCCCTTCGAGCAGGCGTGCCCGCAGCAGGTCGCTGATCATCCCGAGGTTGAGGAATCCGTAGACGACGCTGATCAGCCCGGCGATCGCCGAACCCCACCACGCGACTCGCGCGTGCAGACTCAACGCCGCCGGCGCCGGTCCGGGATCGCCGGGCCGCGGCGGGTACAGATTCGCTTCGTCACGGTCGCGCGACCTGTGCTCGATGGCAGCCATGTCCTCGGCGTCGAGTTCGGCCTGGGTCGGAATCCGATCCGGGTCGTCAGGGTCGGTCATGACGCGATTGTCCCACGGCCATCCCGCCTCACCGCGAGATCTTCAGCATGCGCCCGACGGTTGCCTGCCACATCGTGCCGTCAGGGGCGATGGTGCCGGTGAGTTCGAGCGGTTCGTCGATCGGGCCATCCCCCACCCGGAGCGTGCGCACTCGTTGTCCGGTCGCGAAATCGGTTGCCACGTAATAGACCGGGCCCAGCTGCTGCACCGATCCGGGCACGTACGGGCCGTAACCGAGCGAGTTGATCAGGCCGTCTCCGCGGGTCAGTCGCGGCAGGGTCGCGATCCGGTCGCGGTTCTCCCAGACCCGGCGGCACCCGCTCGGCGACACGTCGATCCGGGTGGACCCACCCACGAACGGGGCATTCGTCGGCACGCTCGGTCCGGTGACCGCCATCGGCGGGTACTGGTAGCCGTAGGTGCTCGGGATCACCAGCGAGTCGCCCCAAGCCAGAATCGAGTTCTCGGTGCCCTGCCCCGGACCACCGAAAGCGGGCATTCGGCAGACCGTGGCGCCGGAATCACTGTCGTAGACGATCAGCTCCGGCCGCGCGGCGTTGTCGACGATCGCTACCCAGCTGTCCCCGCCGGGGCCGAAGTAGGTGGGGGTGGTCCCCGACCCCCAGGTCAGCTGACCGGGACGCCTCGCCGCACCACGGTCGTAACCTCGGCGCCACACCACACGGGGGACGCCGTCGGCGCCGGCGCGCATCTCGTAGAGCGCGTGCGTGGAGAGCACCGAGACCCCCGATTCCCGCACCGACAACCCGTTGCCCAGGTCTTCTCCGGGCCGCAGGTGCATCGAGCGGACTCGGGTGTCGTCGACAGTGCCCACCACCCCGTGGGTGGTCGCGAACCAGATCCGGTTGTCGAAGTCCGGCGCCAGACCGGTGATCGCGTCGCCGTCGGGGATGTGGCCGGAGACGTCCACGCGGTCGTCGACGTAGACCTGCCAGCCAATGGGGGTCTGGCGGTGTGCGACCCGGAGAATCTCACCCGATCCGTCGGCGACGACAACGCGGTCACGGCTGTCGAGGTAGCCGTAGACACCGCCCAGCAGTCCACCCTTGGCCAGCTGCAGCCGTGCCACCGGCGCGGCGGTCTGTGGATCGAACAGGGTGACCGTCGGTACGGCGAATTCCGGTGGCGCAGTGCCCACGAACTGCGTACACAACGACACGGGCATACCGTCGCTGCCGATGAACGTCGCCGCGCAGGCCCCGCCGGGTACCGAGGAACCGGCCAGGCGGGCGGTGCGTCCGGGGCCGCGGAAAGGCGTCGAATCCGTCGACCACAGATCGCCGTGCATCAGCGAGGTGCCGACGGGACCGACCCCGGCGGGCGGCTGCGGCGAGACAGCGGGCGCCGCGCCGGCCGAGGGTGTGGTCACCACCATCGTTGCCGCGATCAGCGCGATGATCGCGGTCCACCTCGACGTCCGCACCGTACCCACCGACCTCATCTCAGTCCCCCACACGGGCGACAGCACATCACATTCCCGATGCGCCCGGAAGCGTCTTGGGCGAGTCGAGCCGAATCAAGTGTCCTACGACGAGTTGTCGGCGTCAGCTGTCGAAATGCGTGAGCAGGAACTGTGTTCCCGGCAGCAATGTCGTCAGCATCGGCAACGCATGGTTGACCACCAGGCCCGGGAAGATCGGCGGGATCTCGTTGGTCACCAGCGCGACGTCGGCGCCCTGCGCGCGCCAATCCCGGTAGAGCTGCTGGACCTGGCCGTACGGGATGACGTCATCGCTGATGCCGCCCTCGAGCAGGACCGGGGCATTGGGCGTCAGGCGACCGATCCGCTGCTCGTCGACCGCCTTCTTGGCTGCCGGGCTCCGGTCTATGACCGCCGAAAGCGACTCCCCGGTACGCGTCCACTGAGTGGTGCGTTGGAACCCGAACGCGAGCCCGGTGTCACCGATGCACTGCGTGGCCACCTGGGAGAGCACGTGCCGTCCAAACGCCGTGGTCTCCCGGTCGAGTACCGGCTGCAGCGACGGATACCGAGCCGCGAGACCGTTGATCGCGTAGCCGATGGCGCCGGCGATGAACGTGCCATCGATCTGCTGGGTCACCTTGGCGAGATCGGCCGGCGGCGCACCGGCATAAGTCGCCTTGACGTTGAGTTCGGGCGCATAGGTCTGCGCCATTTCGGCGGCCGAGGCGGCGGCACCGCCGCCCTGCGAGTACCCGGAGAAGCCCACCGGTGCATCGTCGCCCGCCTTGGCCAGCCGGAGCGCCGCCCGCGCGCCGTCGAGCATGGCGGCACCGGATTCTCGCCGGTTCACGTAGGTGTGCACGCCCGGGGTGCCCATGCCGATGTAGTCGGTGATGAACACGCGGACACCGTTGATCAGCAACAGGTTCAACTCGAGCGCGGTGTAGTTGACCGCGATGCTCGGCTTCGCCGGATCGATGGCGAGGGGGAAGTTCATCATCTTGGAGCCGGCGCACTGGTCGCCTTGTCCCACGGTGCCGGGTCCGAGGACGACCGTCGGCCGCTTGCCGCCGCGCTGCCAGGGCGCGGTGGGCTCCACCAGCGTGCCGGTCACCGCGGCGGGTTTCCCGTCCTGATAGCTCGAGGTGTACATCACCCGGGTGGCCGTGCCCGGCCACTGGTTCGGCACGCCCGGGATCTGCAGCAGCAGCGGACTGGGCTCGCTACGGATGACGGCGCCGGGATCGGTGTCGAACTGCGCGGGCGGTGTATAGAAGTCGCCGGCGGCCGTCGCGGCCGGCGCTCCCACCGCCAGGCCGGAACCGACGACCAGACCGGTGACCACCAGCGCGATGAGTCGCCGTGGTGCCCAGGTAGTGTGCAATCGCCTCATTGAGATACTCCCCCACCTTTGTTTCATTCCCCAGTAAGCTACCGCACAGTAACATATTGGGGTGATCGGGGTCATCTTTCTCGCGATCACCGCGCCCTCGTCGACGCATCCTCCGAGCCCCACCCTCCCCGTCGACTGGGCGCCGTTCCCCGTTCACTGGGCGCTGTTTCTCGTCGGCTGGGCGCTGTTTCGCGTCGACTGGGCATGCGCGGTCAGATCACCAAACCGAGCAGGAGTACGACGATCAGACCGGTCACCGACAACACGGTCTCCATCATCGACCAGGTCTTGAAGGTCTGACCCACACTCATCCCGAAGTACTCCTTGACCAACCAGAACCCGGCGTCGTTGACGTGCGACAGGAACACTGAGCCGGCGCCGATCGCCAGCACGACCAGCGAGGTCTCCCCCGAACTCAACCCGTCGACCAGCCCGAGCATCAACGACGACGCGGTGATGGTCGCGACCGTGGCCGATCCGGTGGCCAGGCGGATGAGCGCGGCCAGCGTCCAGGCGAGCAGCAGCACCGAGATGTTGACGTCCGTGGCCCAGTCGGCCAACAGGGTGCCGATACCAGTGTCGACGAGGACCTGCTTGAAGCCACCGCCCGCGGCCACGATGAGCAGGATGCCGGCGATCGCGGGGAGGGCTGCACCGGTACATTTGGAGATCGTGTCCCGATTCATCCCCGACCCGCGGCCGAGGGTGAACATGGTGATCGCGAAGCTCGGGCGGCGGGTGGTGGGCCCGTCGGCGGGATCGGCGGCGAAGGTATCGGGGATCGGTACCGTCACCCAGCGACCGGCAAAGGTGCCGAACAGCGGCCCGGCCACGATGATGGTCGGGACAGCCACCAGCACACCGAGCGCCAGGGTGGTACCGAGGTCGGCGCCGAGTGCGTCGATCGCGACCAGCGGACCAGGGTGCGGCGGCACGAATCCGTGCATCGCCGACAGACCTGCGAGCGCTGGGATACCGATGGTGATCAGACCCAACCCCGAGCGCCGGGCGACCAGGTAGATCACCGGCATCAGCAGGACGAGGCCGATCTCGAAGAACATCGGCAGGCCGATGATCGCACCGACGAGCGCCATCGCCCAGGGCAACATCCGTGGCGAGGCGTGCCCGACGATGGTGTCCACGATCTCGTCGGCACCACCGGAGTCGGCCAGGAGTTTGGCGAACATCGCACCGAGGGCGATGAGGATACCCACACCGGCCGCGGTACTGCCGAACCCATCGGTGAAGGACTCGAGCAACGTCGGGATCGATTCGCCGGCAACAATTCCGACGGTTGCGGCACCGCCGATCAGAGCGAGGAACGGATGCACCTTGGCGATCGTGATCGCCACGACGATCACCGCGATGCCGGCCAGCGCCGCAACGATCAGCTGCCACCCGGGGGCAATGGGTTCGGGGAGTTCGGCGTCGGCGGCCAGTACCGCCGTTTGTAGGGTCGTCATGACTGGTCGTTCTCCTGAAGAAGGGCGACGGACTGTTCGACGATCGCGTCCACGCTCTGGTCGACGTCGACCACACCGCCGGCCTCGTCGGGGCCGAGCGGCTCGAGAGTGTCGAACTGCGACTGCAGCAGTGTCGCGGGCATGAAATGTCCGGGGCGCGAGGCCTGCCGGCGGGTGATGACCTCGATGGGACCATCGAGATGAACGAAGAAGACCGACGGCGCATGTGCGCGCAGCTGGTCACGGTAGGAGTGTTTGAGCGCCGAACAGCTCACCACGCCGCCGTCGGCGTGCTGCGCCAGCCACTGTCCGATGGATTCCAGCCAGGGACGACGATCAGCGTCGTCGAGGGCGCGACCGGCCGACATCTTCGCGATGTTCTCCGGCGGATGAAAGTCGTCGGCATCGGCGAACGGCGCCCGCACCCGCTGGGCCAGCGCCGCACCTACGGTCGACTTCCCCGACCCCGACACCCCCATCACGACCACTGGTGACCGCATCAGAACTCCTACCTGTTGTGCTTCTGGTCACAGAGATTGCCTCAATAGTCATACTTTTGCAAGTACGAGCGCTCACAAGTACTCATATTCGGTCGATGCGTGGAGTAATGACAAGATGAATGGGTGAGTCAGGACACTTCCGGCATCGGCAAACGGCACGACCAGGTCCTCACGTCGATCGGACGACGCATCGTCGCGGGTGAGCAGCCACCAGGCAGCGTCCTCACCCTCGACGGCATCTGCACGCAGTACGAGGTGTCGCGCACCGTGGCGCGTGAGGTGATCCGGGTCCTAGAATCGATGGGCTTGGTGAGCTCACGGCGCCGGGTCGGTATCACGATCCAACCGCAGACCAAGTGGAGCGTGTTCGACCCCCGCTTGATCCGGTGGCGCCTCGACGGCGACAACCGTGCCGATTTTCTGCTCACCCTGTCGGAGCTACGTCGCGGCTTTGAGCCGGTGGCCGCGGCCTTGGCCGCCGAGCGGGCCGACGAACATCAGTGCCGCATCCTCGCGGCGGCGGTGTCGGACATGGTCGTCCACGGACGCAGCGGCGACCTGGACGCTTACCTACTGGCCGACAAGATCTTTCACCGTGCCCTACTGGAAGCGAGTGGCAATGAGATGTTCCGCGCCCTCGCCGAGGTGGTCTACGAGGTCCTCGCCGGACGCACCCATCACGGCATGATGCCGGACAGGCCGAATCCGGAAGCCATTGCGTTGCACGATGATGTCGCGCGAGCCATCCGCCTGGGCAACCCGGTGGCGGCGGAGAACGCGATGCGCGCCATCATCGTCGAAGCCGCGGCGGCCGTGACCGACGGGGATCGACCGCCGGGTTATAGGTGAAGGGATGTGCGTAGTCCGCGGTCTACGTCGTTGAGCAGGGCAAGAGGAATGCTGCCGGCGTGATCGGTGAGGTCGGCTTTGTTCAGGGTGATCAGGGCGGTGACGTTGACGACGGAGTCTTTGGGTAATCCAGTGGCGGCTGCGGGCAGGAACACGTTGCCGGGCATGGTTGCCAGGTTGGTGTTGGAGGTAATGACCGCTGCGATGACGGTGGCTATGCGGCTGGCGTTGTAGCTGTCGTCGGAGATGACCACGACGGGACGGCGTTTGGCCGGGCGTGAGCCCGATGGTGCACCGAGATCGGCCCAGTAGATGCCGCCGCGTTCGATCACCAGTCGGACGCGGCGAGGACGTTGCGACCCATGGCAACGGCCTCCTCGGCGGAGGAATCAGAGGTAGTGGCCGGTTGTTCGTCGAGTGCGGTGTTGATCTGGTGGGTGATGGAGGTGGCGTCGAGGGTATCGAGATAGCTGCCCACGGCGCGAGCGAACAACTCCGAGCGACTCAGGCCGAGCTCTCGGGCTCGGCGCGTTGCTCGTTCGAAGGTGTCGTCGGGGATCGAGATGGCGGTCTTCATGCCTAGAGTATAACCCGGTATTACCGGTATGCGTCCGTACAAATCCTTCGGCGACCCCCCGTCCCCCTTGTCTGCGACGCCCATCTGGGCGGCCGGTCACCAAGACGAAACGCCCGCCACGACAACCTGTGTCGTGGCGGGCGTTAACGTGGCGTCGAAGTCTAGACGAGCAACTCGGCGATCTGAATCGTGTTGAGTGCAGCGCCCTTTCGCAGGTTGTCGCCGCTGACGAACAGCGCGAGACCGCGGCCGTCCGGCACACCCGGGTCCTGCCGGATTCGGCCGACCAGCGAGTTGTCCTTGCCCGCCGCCGCCAGCGGGGTCGGCACGTCGGAGAGTTCGACTCCGGCTGCGGCGCCGAGGATCTCCTGCGCCTCCTGCACCGACAACGGGTTTGCGAACTCGGCGTTGATGGACAGCGAGTGCCCGGTGAACACCGGCACCCGCACACAGGTTCCGCTCACCAGCAGGTCCGGCAGACCCAGGATCTTGCGGGACTCGTTGCGCAGCTTCTGATCTTCGTCGGTTTCGCCGGAACCGTCGTCGACCAGCGAGCCGGCCATCGCGAGCACGTTGAACGCGATGGGCGCGACGTACTTGTCGGGTGCCGGGAAGTCGACGGAGCTGCCGTCGTAGACCAGCTTCTCGGCGTCGCCGACCACGGCGCGGGTCTGCGATGCGAGTTCCTCGACACCGGCCAGCCCACTACCGGACACCGCCTGATAGCTCGAGACGATGAGGCGCTGCAGACCGGCCGCGTCGTGCAGCGGCTTGAGCACCGGCATCGCGGCCATGGTGGTGCAGTTCGGGTTGGCGATGATGCCCTTGGGCGGGTTCTTCGCCAGCTCGCCGTTGACCTCGGACACCACCAGCGGGACGTCGGGGTCCTTGCGCCAGGCCGAAGAGTTGTCGATGACTGTCGCACCGGCTGCGGCGAACCGCGGCGCCTGCTCCTTGGACATGGTGCCGCCGGCAGAGAACAACGCGATGTCGAGGCCTGCGGGGTCCGCGGTGGCCGCGTCCTCGACGACGATCTCGCCGTCGCCCCACGGTAGCTTTTTGCCCGCCGACCGCGACGACGCGAAGAACCGAACCTCATCGGCCGGGAACTTGCGCTCGGCCAGCAGGGTACGCATGACGCCACCGACCTGGCCGGTCGCGCCCACAACTCCGATACTCACCATTTCTATCGCCCCGTTCCCCCGTAGACGACGGCTTCCTCGTCGCCACCGAGATCGAACGCCGCATGCAGCGCGCGCACGGCGTCGTCGAGTTCGGTGTCGCGGCACAGCACCGAGATGCGGATCTCCGAGGTGGAGATGAGCTCGATGTTGATGCCGGCGTTGCTCAGCGACTCGCAAAAGGTGGCGGTGACGCCGGGATGGCTCTTCATGCCGGCGCCCACGAGCGACACCTTGCCGATGTGATCGTCGTAGAGCAGATCGGTGAAACCGATCTCGTCCTTGAGCTTGGTCAGCTTCTCCACGCCGAGCGGGCCGAGCTCGCGCGGCAGGGTGAAGGTGATGTCGGTCTTGCCGGTGTCCACCTTGGACACGTTCTGCAACACCATGTCGATGTTGATCTCGGCGTCGGCGACCGCGCGGAAGACCCTGGCCGCGTAGCCGGGCTTGTCATCGAGGCCGACCACAGTGATCTTGGCTTCGCTGCGGTCATGGGCGACGCCGGTGAGAATGGCTTCTTCCACGGGAATGTCCTCCATCGAACCGGCGACGAGTGTGCCGGGTTTTGTCGAGTACGACGAGCGCACATGAACAGGGGTGTTGTAGCGGCGCGCATACTCCACGCAGCGCAGCATCAGCACCTTGGCGCCACAGGCGGCCAGTTCGAGCATCTCCTCGAAGGAGACGGTTTCGAGACGCTTGGCATCGGGCACGATGCGCGGGTCGGCGGAGTACACGCCGTCGACATCGGTGTAGATCTCGCAGACATCAGCCTTGAGCGCCGCAGCCAGCGCGACCGCCGTGGTGTCGGAGCCACCGCGACCGAGCGTGGTGATGTCCTTGGTGTCCTGGGCGACACCCTGGAAACCGGCGACCAGCACGATCTTGCCCTCGTCGAGGGCGCTACGGACGCGGCCCGGCGTGACGTCGATGATCTTCGCCTTGCCGTGGCTGCTGGTGGTGATGACACCGGCCTGCGAACCGGTGAACGACTGCGCCTGCGCGCCCAGCGAGCTGATCGCCATGGCGACCAGCGCGTTGGAGATGCGTTCACCGGAGGTGAGCAGCATGTCCATCTCGCGCGGCGGCGGAGTCGGGTTGACCTGCTGTGCCAGATCGAGGAGTTCATCGGTGGTGTCACCCATTGCGGAGACCACCACTACGACGTCGTTGCCCTGCTTCTTGGTCTCGACGATGCGCTCGGCGACACGGCGGATCCGCTCGGCCGTTGCAACCGAGGAACCGCCGTACTTCTGCACAACGAGTGCCACGTCGACCACCTTTCGGGGGTTGTCGGATGGTGCATCGCCCCAGTTCGGAAACGCTCGACGTTGAGCAGCGGGGCGAACCTTAGCGGCCATCACCTTACCGGCGGCGACCTTTCTGCCCGAATCCACCACCCTCGGCCACGTGATCCCAGACACATATCCGGGCACGGTCGGCGGCGTCTGCCGGTCGATTCCCTCGGATGGACTGTGATCGCCCGGCGATGGCCCGGCGAGTGTGGTGGTCGACACGTCGCCTGTCGTCCTACCATCGCTGAGGTGGCCACCGGAACCGACGTCGGTGCCTCCGCACGCGGTGGGCGCGTGCCGCGGCGCAACTCAGCCTCCCCCACCGCACCCACGTCCGGTGGCCGCAGCGTATGGGAGTTCTTCGCTCGTCCGGCGGTCCGCAGTTGGATCGAACCGATCCTCGTGTTCCTGGCCATCCGGGCGGTCGGGATCGCCGTGTTGGCGCGATTCGCCCAACTCCGCGACACGACCCTGGGCGACTCCCTCTGGCTGTGGGACGGGCAGTGGATGGTCGCGATCGCCGAGTACGGCTACCGCGACGTCCCGTTCACCCAGACCGACGCCCGCGGTCTGCACACCCCGGACACCGCCTACGCGTTCTTCCCCGGATATCCCTTGCTGGTCGGGGCGGTGGCGAAACTGCCGTTGATCACCCCCTACGGCGCCGCGATCACCGTGAACGTCGTGTTGGGATGTGTGGCCGCAGTCGGCGCGGCACGATTGGGCCGCTGGTGCGCCCGTCTGATGGCCGATCGCTCGCCGATCGGCCCGGCGAATCCCCGGCGTACGGGACTGCTCCTGGTGGCGTTGTTCGCGGCCACGCCGATGTCGGTGGTGCTGAACATGGCATACACCGAGGCGCTGTTCTGCGCGCTCGCGGTGTGGGCGTTGATCGGGGTCCTCGAACACCGTTGGTTGCTGGCCGGCACATGCGCGCTGTTGGCCGGCGCGACGCGGCCGACCGCGGTGGTGGTGGTCGGGGTGGTGATGCTGGCGGCCGTGCTGTCTCGCCGGGATGGCTGGCGGGCCTGGGCGGCGGTCGCGATCAGCCCCCTCGGCTATCTCGGTTACCTCGCGGTGGTGTGGTGGCGAACGGGTTCGCCGACGGGCTGGTTCCGCATACAGACCGAGGGCTGGGGCACCCGGTTCGACTGGGGACGCTCGACCTTCGACTTCGTCAACGACACCCTCGTGCATTCCGGTGAGGTGGCTCCGGTCGCGACCTCCTGGATCATCGTCAGCACGCTCGGGATGCTGGTGCTGGCGGTGTGGTCGCGAATGCCGTGGCCGGTGCTGCTCTACGGGGTGTTGGTGGTCGCGTCGATCGTCTTGTCGAGCGGACTGATGATGAGCCGCGGCCGACTGCTGCTGCCGGCCTTTGTGCTGCTAATACCCCTCGCGGTGATCATGGCGCGGTGGCGGGCGGGGGTGGCCGTTGCGGCGATGGTGCCGATCGTCCTCGGCAGCGCGTGGTTCGGCGCACACATGCTGACGGTGTACCCGCACGCGATGTAGGAGACCACCCCAGCCGGTCTTTGAGAGACAACACCCCGCGCCCGACGGTACCCGAAATGCACCCCAGCAAAGCGCCCTCGCCAGCTGCGCGGTTGACACTATGCCGATGGCGCCGCTGTGGTGGGCGCATTTCTGGGGCGCATTTTTCGGAAGTATTGGCTTCGCCGGCGCGTCTCAGCCCTCGCCGCGGGCGGCGAACCCGGCACACAGGTAGGCGATGCCGTCCTCGAGGCGGGCTCGGGGATCGACCAACCGCGCCGACACCGGGTTGGCGCCGAGCGAGGACAGGTGCGGAGCCAGCGCCTTTGGCTGCCCGGCGATGAGATCGGCCAGACCGTCGGGCCCCTCGGACGGTTTCTCCGCCCGCAACAGGTCGTCGCTCACCGCCACCAGCGCGACGCCGTGCACGTGACTCCATACCGTCAGCGCCATGCCGGTGGCCTCGACGAGGTCGACACCGAGGTCGAGGAAACCCGCGGCGAACCAGTCCAGGCAGCGCAGCGATTCGTCGCCGAAACTGTGCCGCGGCGAGGAGTAGGCGAGCACCACCCAGGGGTGGCGCCGGTACAACTCCCAGTCGATGTCGACCACCACCCGGACGCGGTCGCGCCAGCCCCACGGCCCGGGATCGGCAACCGGATAGGGAAACCGGCGACCGATCTCCTCCGACATCTCCTGCAGCAACGCATCCTTGTCGTCGACGTGGCGGTACAGCGACATCGCCCCGACACCCAGGTCATCGGCGATCCGCCGCATCGACAACGCCCCGATCCCGTCGCGATCGGCCACCGCGATCGCGGCGTCCACGATCGCCTCCAGCGTCAGTTTCAGGCTCGCGGCCCCCTTGTCCGCTGATGCCACCGACCGCTCCTTTCCGCATCACCCACGCAGGCGTCATCATCTGCGGGAATAAATGAATTGCGTACAGCGTACCCACATGGAGTACCGTCATTGCGTACGGCGTACGCGACCGGGTCGTCGTCGCCGTCCCAGCAGATCCAAGGAGCGTTGTCATGTCCGTCCTCACCCCCTCGTCCGATCGGCACCGGAACCCGTCCGGCACCGATCGACGTATGTGGTGGGGCCTGGCGGTGCTCACCCTCCCGGTCCTGTTGGTGTCGATGGACTTCTCCGTCCTCTACCTCGCGATCCCCGCCATCACCGACGCCCTGGCGCCGACCGCCGCGCAGCAGCTGTGGATCCTCGACATCTACGGCTTCCTGATCGCGGGCCTGCTCATCACCATGGGCAACGTCGGCGATCGCATCGGTCGGCGGCGTGTGCTGCTGATCGGCGCGGGCATGTTCGGCGTGGCCTCGGTGGTCGCCGCGTTCGCGCCGAACGCGGCGGTACTGATCGCGG
Source organism: Gordonia sp. NPDC062954 (assembly GCF_044543825.1). Taxonomy (NCBI): domain Bacteria; kingdom Bacillati; phylum Actinomycetota; class Actinomycetes; order Mycobacteriales; family Gordoniaceae; genus Gordonia; species Gordonia sp. NPDC062954. Next base: position 53,216 of record NZ_JBITWL010000010.1, read on the forward strand.
CGCGGGCGTTGATGGGTGTCGGCGGTGCCACCCTGATGCCGTCGAGCCTGTCGCTGATCGCGAACATGTTCCCCGACGCCCGCGACCGTGCGAAGGCGATCGGCGTGTGGACCGCCGCCTTTGCCGGCGGCAGCGCGATCGGACCGGTGGTCGGCGGCGTGTTGCTGCATCACTTCTGGTGGGGTGTGGTCTTCCTGATCAACGTGCCGGTGCTGGCGGTGCTGTTCGTCGCCGCCCCGCGTCTCGTCCCGGAATACCGGGCGCCGGTGGTGGCCCGCTTCGACGTGGTGGGCGTGGTCCTGTCGTTGCTGGGCATCCTGCCGCTGGTGTACGCGGTCAAAACGATGGCCGCCGAGGGCACCGACGGCGGAGTGGTCGCGATCGGACTGTTCGGCGTGACGATGTTGGTCGCCTTCCTGGCCCATCAGCGCCGCGCGCCCGCCCCCCTGCTGGACCTCGCCCTGTTTCGCAACCCGCAGTTCAGTGCGGCCGTCTCGGTGGCACTGGTCGGCATGATGGCGCTGGGCGGGATGTCGTATCTGACCGGTGTGTACCTGCAGTCGGTCCGCGGTTTCGACGTCCTGACCGCGGCGCTGGCCGGTCTGCCGATGGCAGTCGCCGTGGCCGTGTTCTCCATCGGCGCGTCCCGGGTGGTTGCGGCGTTCGGCCTGCGTACCGCCTTCGTCGGGGCGGTGCTGTTCGCCGCGCTCGGCAACCTCGGACTGGTGGCATTGTCGCTGTCCAGCCCCCTGGGGGTGTATCTGCTGTTCACGTCGATCGCCGGCATCGGGTACGGCATCGTGTTCAGTCTGGTGTCCGATGTCGTCGTGGGGTCGGTGCCGGTGGAACGCTCCGGTGCCGCGTCCGGCATCTCCGAGACGAGTTTCGAACTGGGCACCGCGATGGGACTTGCCCTGCTCGGATCGCTGGCGACGTTGGTGTTCCGGGAACGCTCCGACGGCTGGAGCTTCGGCGACACCCTCGGCGACACGCTGCACCGGGCCACCGAGATGGGCACCGGCGGAACCGAACTCGCCGACGCCGCCCGCGTTGCCTTTGTCGATGGGATGCACGCGGCGTCACTGGCGAGTGTGATCGCGCTCGGGGTGCTCGCAGTGGTCCTGACCGTGGTCATGCGCACCCGCACCGCGTCGCGGACCGAGGACCCGACGTCACGCACCGCAGCGCCCGACACCGAGGTCGCCGACGTGGACGCCGTGCGCCCGTAACCTGGCGGCGTGCACGAACTCATCGCCAGTCGGCGCAGCGCGCGCGGCTACGACCCCGACGCCACCATCTCCGCCGACGACCTCACCTCGATCCTCGAGGCCGGACGCTGGGCACCCACGTGGGGACGCGTGCAGCCGGTGCGGTTCATGGTCGGCGTGCGCGGCGACGCCACGTTCACCGGGCTCACCGAGATCCTCACCCGCGGCAACGCGGGGTGGGCGCCCGCGTCGGCGGCCCTGGTGCTGGTGTGCACGGCCGCCGAACCCGACGATGAGAAGGCACGCACCTATGCTGCCGTCGACGTGGGTTTGGCTGTGTCGCAGATGATCCTGCAGGCGCAAGCAGCCGGTTTCAACGGCCACCCGATGGCCGGATTCGATCCCGACGCGGCTCGGGCCAGGTTCGCCATTCCCGACGAGAGACGTCCGCTCGTGCTGCTCGGTATCGGCCAGATCGCCGACCCCGAGGCCGTGGCGCCCGACATCCGCGAACGCGACGCACGTCCACGCACGCGCCTGCCCCTCGATGAAGTGGCCTTCGCCGACACCTGGGGCAGCCCGTATCCGGCAAATGACCGACCTTGGCCAGAGGGCATTTGATCCGCGACCGTGGCGGGGAGTACAGTCCAGCACATGCAGCGTGCACTCCTTCTCGGTTGCCGCGGCGGGGTCTGATTCGACCGGCCCTCCGTCGCGGGGCCCTTTCACGCGCCGGTCTTCCTCCCCCGATCTGATTCACGGAGAATGACCCATCATGGCAGCAGCAGACAGCTTCACCTCCGGCACGAGCCGCATCGTCGAGCCCGCCGGACCGATTCCCGCAGACCAGCCGGTCTGGAACACCCAGCGCAGTTCGGCGATGCCGGTACACCGCTATCGCCAGTTCGCCGACGAGGTCGAGAACGTGTCGGTACCCGACCGCACCTGGCCCGACCAGACCATCACCACCGCACCGCTCTGGTGTGCGGTCGACCTGCGCGACGGCAACCAGGCCTTGATCGACCCGATGAGCCCGGCCCGCAAGCGTCGGATGTTCGAGTTGCTGGTCCGCATGGGCTACAAGGAGATCGAGGTCGGCTTCCCGTCGGCGAGCCAGACCGACTACGACTTCGTCCGCGAGATCATCGAGGACGGCGCCATCCCCGACGACGTAACCATTCAGGTGCTGACCCAGTGCCGACCGGAACTGATCGAGCGGACCTTCGACGCGTGCCGCGGCGCCAACAAGGCCATCGTGCACTTCTACAACTCCACCTCGGTGCTGCAGCGCCGAGTGGTGTTCCGCGCCGACAAGGACGCGATCACCAAGATCGCCACCGACGCCGCCCACAAGGTTCTCGAGGAGCAGCAGAAGTACCCCGACACCCAATGGCGTTACGAGTACTCGCCGGAGTCCTACACGGGCACCGAGCTGAGCTATGCCAAGGAGGTGTGTGACGCCGTCACCGAGATCATCGCCCCCACGCCGGAGAACCCGATGATCCTCAACCTGCCGGCGACCGTCGAGATGGCCACCCCGAACGTGTACGCCGACTCCATCGAGTGGATGCACCGCAACCTCGCGCGACGCGACTCGATCATCCTGAGTCTGCACCCGCACAACGACCGCGGAACCGCCGTCGCCGCAGCCGAACTCGGCTACCAGGCCGGCGCCGACCGCATCGAGGGCTGCCTGTTCGGCAACGGCGAGCGCACCGGCAACGTCTGCCTGGTCACCCTGGGCATGAACCTGTTCAGCCGGGGCGTCGATCCGCAGATCACCTTCTCCGACATCGACGAGATCCGGCGCACCGTCGAGTACTGCAACCAACTCAACGTGCCCGAACGCCACCCCTACGGCGGCGACCTGGTGTACACCGCCTTCTCCGGCAGTCACCAGGATGCGATCAACAAGGGCCTCGACCAGATGAAGTACGACGCCGACGACACCGACCAGGATATGGACGACATCCTGTGGCAGGTGCCGTATCTGCCCATCGACCCGAAGGACGTCGGCCGCACCTACGAGGCGGTCATCCGCGTCAACAGCCAGTCCGGCAAGGGCGGTGTCGCCTACATCATGAAGGCCGACCACGGCATGAACCTGCCGCGCCGGCTGCAGATCGAGTTCAGCAAGGAGATCCAGAAGATCACCGACGGCGAGGGCGGTGAGGTCAACCCGAAGGAGATGTGGGACGTCTTCGCTGAGGAATACCTGAACCCGATCCGCCCGCTGGAGCGGATGCGCCAGAAGGTCGATGCCGCCGAGGTCGATGGCGGCGAGGACTACATCACTGCCGTGGTCAAGGTCGACGGCGTCGAGCGGGAGATCAGCGGCAGCGGCAACGGCCCGCTCGCAGCCTTCGTCGACGCACTGTCCACCGTCGGTTACGAGGTTCGGGTGCTCGACTACAGCGAGCACGCGCTGACCTCCGGCGGCGATGCAAGCGCGGCCGCCTACGTGGAGACCGAGGTCAACGGCGAGACCGTGTGGGGTGTCGGCGTCGCATCGTCGATCACCACGGCGAGCCTGCGCGCGGTGGTGTCGGCGGTCAACCGCGCCTACCGGGTGGCCGGTCCCGACCGCGGCGCCGACACCGAGACCGCGCCGCGGACCTGGGCTCCCTGATCCGCCGACACGACCTGGCCGGCGCAGTCCGGACAGATCACCCCGCGTGCGTCCCCGACGCCGCACGATGACTCGCGATGCCCGGACGACCTCCGCGCGCATCGTGGCAGAGACTGGGCCGGAACCCATGTGAAGCGGGCGATCCCCGCCGAGGAGTTCCGGCCCATTCTCGTGCTCGGGCGCGCTCTGCAGGCAATCACCCGTTCCGGATGACGACGCGCGCGCGGATCGTCGAACACAATCGAGACCAGGTCATCTCGGTGAGCCCATCGCACCGAGGGCCGCCCGTCGCCGGCGAGGAGGAGCGTATGACCACCCCGCCCGGAACCGATTCACACGACCTGGGTCCGATCGATTATCTGGTCGTCGAACTCCCGCACGGAACAACGACTCTGACCAACAAGATGATCGATCACATCGCGCGATCGGTCGCGGATCGCACGCTGCGAATCCTCGAACTGCTCATCGTCGGGCGGGACAGCACCGGCCATGTCACGGTCACCGAGTTCGAAGATTTGGCCGACGCAGGACTGCGTGGTCTGGACGTCTCACTCGTGGAGATACTCGCCGTTGAGGATGTGGAGAACCTGGCCGGCGCGATCGCGCCCGGCCGGTGTGCGGCGGTCATCGTGTGGGAATACCTGACGGCGGCATCCTTCAGCGCCGCAGCCCGCGAGTCCGGGGCGAAGCTGGTGGCACAAGGACGAATTCCGACGCAAGCGATCGCCGCAACCCTGCGTGGTGACGACGACAACGACTGAGACGTGGCCTGGCCGCTCAGATCAGATGTCGCTCCCGCGCCCGATCGACCGCGTCCCGGCGTGAGGACACCCCGAGCTTGCGATAGATCGACTGCTGATGGGTTTTCACCGTATTCACCGAGACGAACAGGTCCGCCGCGATCTCGGCCGCCTTGTACATCGTCGGAAGGTACTGCAACACCATCAGCTCTCGGTCGGTCAACGACTCCACCGGCGGCACAACGACTGTCGAGTCCGGTGTGCCGACTCGCCCGCAGACGCCGAGCAGGTCGCGGACGAACTCCGGATCCTCGGCGGTCACGTGCTCCAATCGGGTGAGCAACGCTGCCACCGGCGCACCACCGGCCACGAACGGCCGGATCTGACGCACCGGCGCGGCCAGCCGTACTGCCGCCGTCAGGTGCTGCAGGGCAGCCACGTCTCGGTGAAGTCGCGCCCAGGCCACAGCTGTCAGGATCTCCGCCTCGACCGCCTGCAGCCGATGCGGCGCGAATCCGTCGGCGGTGCCCAGCACGTCGATCGCCACTGCCGGGCGGCCCGCAGCCAGCTGCGCCTTCGCCAATACGACGCGGGTCAGCGCCCCTTCGTAGGTCGCTGACGCGTCCGGCCGCGTCAGCGACGTGATCACGGATTCGGCCTCCCCCATCAGGATTCGGGTCTCCGCGATCGCCACGTCGTACCAGCTGCGCACCAACAGGGGCAGCCCGGAGGTCGATCGCCGCGCGATTTCCAGGCGACGGCATTGTGCGCGCGCCGCGTACACGTCGGCCCGTGTCACCGCGACACCCACCGCGACGGCCTCACCGATCAGCAACGCCGCGGTATCGGTGCCCGGCCCCACGGCACGCCGCGCCATCGACACCGCCCGATCGGCTGCGTCGAGATCATGCCGTTCGAGATCCAGCAGGGCCTGCGCCGCGTACAGCGCCACCGCCTGCGGCTGCCGCGTCCACCCTCGCCGCTCGACCAACGCGGTCATCGCCGCGATGCGATCGGCGACGACCGCCAGTTCTCCCCGCGTCACGTCGATCAGGGCCAGGTAGGTCTCGGCAGCCAGCTCGGTGAGGCCCAACCCGAGATCCTCGGCCGTCGCCGCACTCCCGACGAGTTCCGTTGCGGCCGCGTCGACCTCACCTCGATGGAACAGACCGATCCCCCGGTTGTTACGCGCCATGAGTGTGTATGCCCGGGCCGCCGGGATCTCGACCCGGGACGCCGACGCCACCAGGGCCAGGACCTCGTCGCAGCGATCGATCAGCTCGGGCAGACGAGAACTGCGCGCCGTCACCATCCGGGTCAGCGCGATCAGAATCCGTGACCCCGGCGTCGCTCGGGCGGGCTCGGCGTCCAGGAGTTCGGCGGCGTCCTCGGCATTGCGCGACATCTCGCCGAAGTCGCCGCGGTGATAGCAGAGGACCGCGGCGGCCAGAAGCGTGTCGGCAGTCGGACGTCGGGCCGCCTCGCGGGCCGCCGACTCGAGCGCACCGGCGAGCTCAGATGCCTGCGGCGACAACACCAGCGGCCCGGCGACATCGCCGAGCACAGTGGTCACCTCGTGCCAGGCCCCAGCGCGGGCGAAGTGGTCGATCGCCGCGATCGGGTCGTCGTTGCGAACACACCAGTTCGCCGCGCGGCGATGCAGATCGGCAGGCGCGTCGGGATTCTCGGCGCCCAGCCGATCGATGAGCAGTTCCCGGAAAAGCGGATGATAGGCGTACCAGTCCGGCCGATCGGCAAGTCGGACGGTCAGCACGTTGCGCGCGACCAGGTCGTCGAGGACTCGACGGCTGTCCGCGCGCCCGGTCAGTGCCCGCGCCAACGACGGTGTGATGATCTCCCCGACAGACGTGGCCAGCAGGAATCGACGGTCGGTCGGCGCGAGATCCTCGAGGACCTCTTCCAACAGGTAGGCGGCCACGAGATCATTGCGGCCGGTGAGCCGATCCGCCGTGACGTGCCCGAGGTCGTCGCGGGCGCTGAGCACCGCCAGACGCAAACCGGTCGCCCATCCCTGAGTCCGTTCGAGGAGCGTATCCACCTCGGTGGCGTCGAACTCGCTGCCCACCATCCGGCCGAGATCGACGACGTCGTCTCGGGTGAATTGCAGATCGCGCATGCCGACCTCGATCAGCCTCCCCTCGAGCCGTACTCGCTGCAACCGCAGGTCCGGGGCCGCGCGCGTGATCAGTACCAGCCGCAGCCGCTCGGGTTGTCGCGCGACCAGGTGCCGGATCGAGTCCATGACGTCGGGCGCATCGATTCGGTGCACATCGTCGAGCACCAGGGTCACCGGGGTGGGCGACGACGCGAGTCCGTCGACGATCATGTCCACCTCGGGCTCGGCGAATGCCGGCCCGGGCGCGATGTCGAGCAACGCACCCGACCCGGTTGACGCACCGCCCGCAGTGAGCGACCCGAGGATGTCGCTCCACAGGGCACGCATGCCGTGGGGCTCACCGACCGCGAGCCACGCGACCGGACCGTCGGCCACGCGGTGCTGCAACCACGATGCGACGGCGAGTGACTTTCCGTAACCGGCACCGGCCTCGACGACCGCGATATCGCCGGGGCCACAGGCACTGAGCGTCTGGTCGATCCGGTGCCGATGTACGTAGGCAGGAGGCAGCGCCGGCCGTGCGGTGCGCAGCCGCAATCCCGGCGCCAGTCGACCGCTAGGTGCGTCCACTCGGTACCCACTCCGTGTCACCCCGACCCGACCTCGGGGACCCGCGAAGATGATATCGGCAAGCCGGTGAGAGGGCGAGAGGGCGAGCAATCATCCGGTCCGGGTGACCTCCCCGGCGGCTGTGGCCTGGCATCATCGAGAGAAAGTCACCACACGAGGGAGGCGATCGGAGATGCCGATGCGCCACGGTCGGCTCAGCCGGCGCGCTGTGATCGGACACCCCGTCGTCCGGTCACCCGCTCCCCCGGATTCGGCGTCGCTGGTCGCCAGAGGCGTGGCGCGGCGCAAGACGCGCGACGGACGCAGCGGAAACGACGGCTCCTGAGGCTGGTTGCGGTGCTGCGCGCGGTGTGAGGGTGGCCCTTCGTGACGCGAACTCGCAGGCGCGCTCGCTGATCAGGGACCAGGGGTGGCGGCCTCGGCCGCCACCTCGCGGCGCGCAGGCCGCATCGCGATCTCGAGAGCCGCCAGCGCCAGGCAGGTGATCACGACAGTCCAGATCACCACGAGTCCGGTCGGGTAGGACCAGAACATCAGGATGAGCGCGGCACCGACCACCACGGCGATCCGCACCGGGATACGGGCCTGATAAAGGGCTTGCTCCACAGCATTCGGTGCACGCTGCTTGCGCCGCGCGTCGAGAGCTCCGATCCCGCCGGTGAATCCACGCCGGATCGCCTGCGCCGATCGGGAGCCGCCGGCGAAGAACACCACAAGCGCCACCACCAGCGCGGCGACCGCGACCGCCCGCAAGGCCAACCGCAACGGATTGACGACGGTATCGAAGATCACCCGCGCGGCATCGGGAGCGAGTACGTCGGCCGGGATCTCGCTCATGTACACGGCACGACCGATGAGCAGTCCGATGGCCAACAACAGCATCGCCACCACGATCGAGACCGCGACCACCGCGGTCATCCGCAATCGCCGTCCCGCTCCGATGACCGCGATGGCGCCGATGGCGGCGGCGAGGGCCAGCCACGGCAGCACATCGGCGACCTTGTCCAGCGCGTTCACCCACCGTTGCGCGTTCGCCAGCTGCGGGGACTCGAACACCACGAAGCTCTTGTCGACCTGAGGGATGTTGTTCGCGAAAGCGAATCCGCGGTCGGAAAGGATCTGTTTGACCTGTTCGATGATCGGACCGAGCTCGATGCTGATGGCGCCGTTGGGATCGACCTCGACCGCACCGCGCTCGGTGTCGCCGGTGAGCACCGCCACCACCGACTGGTGTGCGGCACGGTTGGCCGTCACCCACAGTTGTTCGAACTGGTCGGACTGCACGAATCGGCTCACGGTCTGCTCGATGAACGACTCGGCCTGGTTGGCCAGCACCGGAGCCAGACCGACGACGGTCTGGTCGATGCGGGGACGCTCGGCCGGAGTCAGATCCACGAGTTGCTGCAGCGCGTCCTCGGTGATCTGCCGGATGTCGACCTGCTCGTCGATCGCGGCGGTGATCGCGTCGGTGACCTGGCCCTGCACGGCCGGATCTGATGCCAGCGGCGCCACCGTCGTCAGATAGTGGTCGGTGTCGAGGAGTTCGCCACGCACGTAGCGCGTCGTAACCGACAGCAACGTCAGCAGGGCACACAGCACCACGAGTACCACCGCGGTGAAACGTCGCCAGAACATCCGACGTTGCGGTGCCGGGGTGGCGCGCAGTTCGGCGACCTGCGCCCGCAGGCGTTCGAGTTCGGCCCGCTCGTCGGTGTCGAGTGGGCCCTCTTTTCCGTCGACTGGGCGCTCTTTCTCGTCGACTGGGTGCTCCGCAGCGGTCCCCGCGGGGTGTTGCGCACCGGCGTCTTCCGGACGATCGGCACCCGCGTCCGGTTCGGGTTGCCCTCCGGTCGGCTCACTCACGTCGTGTCTCCGCTCTGTCGATGCCCGCGAATCCTCGCATGGCGAGATCGAACCCGCCGGTCAATGCTCCGACCTTCCCACGAGATGGACACCGACCACATCCTCCGTGCCGGGTGAGTACGCGACGACGACCCGGAAGTCACCCGTTCCAGGTGATCCGCCGTGGGCTCGCAGCAGGCATTCTGACCTGACGATCCGTCTGCGGCATCGCCATGCCGCCACGTTCAAGGAGTGACGACATGTGGGACTCGTTCTGGGACTTCATCTGGTACACCGTGGTGATCTTCATCTTCGTGGCCTACCTGATGATGCTGTTCTGGATCATCAGCGACCTCTTCCGCGATCGGGCCCTGTCGGGCTGGTGGAAAGCCGTGTGGATGGTGTTCTTGATCTTCATCCCCTGGCTGACCGCGCTGGTCTACCTGATCGCGCGCGGTCCCGGTATGTCCCGGCGCGCCGCCGAGACCCAGAGCCAAATGCAGCAGCAGTCCGACGCCTACATCCGGTCGGTGGCCGGCAAGTCCTCAGCCGACCAGATCGCCGACGCGAAAGCACTTCTGGATGCCGGCACCATTGATCAGCAGGAGTTCGAGGCGCTGAAAGCCAAGGCGCTGAGCTGAGCTGACCGCGCCACCGTCGGGGATCAGCCGGCGAGGGTTCAGTCGGCGGGGATAACCCGGTCCAGGAAGCCGAGGACGTCGTCCATCCCACCGTCGGCCCGCAGGTCGGTGTGATCGCTGTTGATCGTCTTCAACTCGTAGTCGGTCCCCGCCTTGCGAAACGCACGCAGCAACGCATAGGTCATCGGAATCGGCACGGTGATGTCGCGCAGGCCGTGCACGATCAGGATCGGACCGCCCTGCTCGCGCACGGGCACCTCCATGTACCTGCGGAGCGCGTCACGAAAGGTGTCGTCGCCGAGCGACTTCGACAGCAACGCATCGGGCCGGGTGCCGTCGAGGATCGACTCCCATTGCGGACCACACGATCGGCCCACCTCGGCTACGACCCGCCTGCCGAAGTCCGAGAGGTACGTCGACACGTCGACATCGTGCTGGTTGGCCGACATCCCGGCCAGGACCGCTGCCAGCGGCCCCGACATCGCCCGCGGCAGGGCGGGGATCCCGGGCCGCATCAGCGGGATGACATCCTCGAAGTTCGACGCCGGGGCCAGCGCAGCCGTGCCGCGGAAGTCGAGCTCAGGCGCATAGTCGTGTGCGTAGTGGCCGGCGGCGAGCGCCGCGTGGCCACCTTGCGACGACCCGGCAGCGGCCCAGGTCTCCGAGAGCCCGATGATCACCGTGCGTGCGGCTCTGACGATGTCGATGACCGCGGTGGCCTCCGAGCGTGTGTGCAAGTAGGCGTGCGGGCCGAGCGAATTCGGACCGAGCCCGACGTAGTCGGTCGCCACCACGGCATATCCCGCCCCGGTGAGGGCGCCGACGACCGGCGCCGTCGATCGGATGAGATCGCCGGAATCGGCCAGGCCACAGCTCTCACCGAGCCCGGAGGTGCCGTGCGCCCACGAGATGATGGGCCATCCCCCGCGAGGTCGGGCACCGTCGGGCAGCGCGACGATGCCGCTCGCCGGTACCACAGCGCCGCGCGCATCCTTCGTCAGATACGACAACCGCAGCACCCGATCCAGTCCGCCCCACTCCCCCAACTGGGTCAACGCGATCGCACGCCCCGGTTGACCGGCAACCGACTGTGCGGAGGTGGGCGCGCCGACGATGACAGACCCCATCATCGCCACGACACCGAGCAGCACGAACAGGATCGTGCGCGATCTGCGCATATGTCACACACCGCGGCCGGATGTGAGAGTCCCAACCGTCAGCGTCTGCTGAGGTGCCACGGGACTCCTTCGTTCGGACAATGGATGTCATGAACACTCTAGCGATGGCTTCCGCGCTGGCCCTGGTGGCGGTGGCGACCGTGACCACCGGCGCGGTGGGCGCTCTGATCGGAATCGTCTCCCGCGCCGACGCGCACCCCGCACCCGTTCGGGTCCCGCGCCAACCCCCGGACGTGGTCCCACACCGCTGAATCGGCCCGCACGGTCCCTATCGGCACCAGCCGTCCATGTGAGACGCTCGCCACAGGTACGCTCACGCAAGTTGCGGAACACACCATGTGACGAGAACACCTGGCATCGGCCGAACGAGGTGAGGATCGAAATGAACCGACCGAAAACGCGTCTGACCTGTCCGTGCGGCGAGGCGATCAAGGGCGCCGACGAGGACGAGCTGGTGGTGAAGGTGCGCGAGCACCTCAAGGAGAATCACCCGGGACACGACTACAGCCGCGACGAGATCTTGTTCATGGCGTATTGAGTCGACGCCCGGCACGTGTGGCGTGGCCGAGATCCGCGTCCGTCAGGCCCCGGACGTTGCACTCACCTACTCGACATGCACCGGGCAGCCCGGTGCGAAGGTGCCCATCTTCTCGATGTCGTATCCGTTGGGGTAGGAGCGGATTCGTGGCATGTTCTGCACCAGCGCCGGCTTGCGCCGTGCCGGGAAGTACCGGAGAGCCCGGGCACGCGCCTTGAGCGCACCGACCGACAGCGCGCGTGCCACCGGGCCGGGTTCGGGATACCGGAACGCCGTGATCAATGGTTCGTCCATGAGCGACCGGCTGAAGATGTTGACGGCCCGTGCGGCGATCGACGGATAGAACGAGGCCATCAGGTCCATGGTCGAGTCCGCGACGCGACGCGCCCCGTCGTCGAAGGCGAAATGCTCGTCCTCATAGGCGTCCATCAGGGTCTCGAACTCGTCGTAGGTGTCCGGGATGTCCTTGATCGCCATGTGCCGGCCGAGATCCTGGTAGTAGCGGACCATCGCGACGCGCTCATTCGCCTGAAGTTCACGCCACCCGAACCGCGCCAGCCACCGCACCGGGACCACCACGAACGTCGACAGCACGTAGCGCATGTCGTCGTTGGAGATGTCGTACATCTTGTGCATCTGGTTGATGCGACGGATGGCGGCCTTGCCGGATGCACTGTCGAAACCTTCGACGAGGGGAACCTCGAGCAGGATCGCGGTGTCGTCATAGCGCTTCTGGGTCTGCCGGGTGAACGCGCCTGTGCGATCGAGCAGGTTACCGATGCTCGGGACAGCGTAGGTGCGGAACAGCGCGAAACTCAGTGACTGGTTGATATCCCATGGGAATTCGTAGGTCGACAGGTTCCGGTAGATCTCCACATACCGGGTCTCCGGGTCCAGTCCGGTGTTGCGGTTCGTTGTGCTCACAGCTGTCTCCTCATCTGGATGGGAGATAGCGTAAGTGCACTTATGGTTTTGTGCAACCCATCACATCTACACTGTCGATGTGAGCTCCACAGCGAAGAAGACCAGTACGCCGTCACACTCGGCACGAGTCCGGTATCTGGACGTGGGCCTGCGTGTTTTGGCAGATCAGGGACACGCGGGGTTGAAGTTGGCGACCGTGTGTGAAGTCGTCGGCGCCACCACGGGTTCGTTCTATCACGCGTTCTCGAACTGGCCCGCCTACACCTCAGCGCTCATCCACCATTGGCGCGAGAAGGAGAGTCGGCGTCCGATCGCCGAGGCCCGCACGGTGACCGACCCGGTTGCCCGCCTGCAGTTCCTGACCGACATCGCGATGCGATTGCCCCATGACACCGAGGCGGCGATCCGGGTGTGGGCCGAACACGACCCCGACGTGCGCGCCGTGCAGGACGACGCCGACGACGAACGACGCCGGTTCATCTCCGACACCTATCTCGAGGTGGTCGGAAACCGAGCCGACGCCGATCATTACGCCACTGCGGCGATGTATCTTCTGGTCGGCTACGAGAACGGCACCCTCCGATCTCGGGAGACACTCGAGTGGGCTTTTCAGACCTTCATCGAGCAGGCCCTGCGCCAGGCCGGACGTATCGCCGAGACGACGACTCAGCGGAAGACCAGCCCTCCGTCAATCAGCACGGCCTGACCGGTCATGTAGTTCGAATCCGGTCCAGCGAGGTACGAGACAAACGCAGCCACATCTTCGGGCGTCTGCGCGCGCCCCAACGCGATACCGCCGACGAACTTCTCGTAGGTCTCCCCCTCGGCTGCCCCGGTCAGCTCGGCAAAACGTTTGTCGATGGTCACCCACATATCGGTACCGACCACCCCCGGACAGTAGGCGTTGACAGTGATACCTTGCGCCGCGTATTCCTTTGCAGCGGCTTGCGTCAGGGCACGCACCGCGAACTTGGTAGCGCTGTAGACACCGAGCATGGGGAACCCGTCGTGGCCGGCGATGGAGGAGGCGTTGATGATCTTTCCCCGCGTGCCGTTTGCGGTGAATCGCGCTGCTGCGGCTTGGATTCCCCACAGCACGCCGTTCACGTTGACCGACCAGATGCGCTCTAGCTCGTCGGGCCGCACGTCGTCGATCGGCGCGACCTGGGCGATGCCGGCGTTGTTGATCATGACGTCGAACCCGCCGAGCGCCTCCTGAGCGTCATCCACGGCGGCGAACACCTGTTCCCGGTCGCTGACGTCGGCGACGAACGCGGTGGCCTTGCCGCCGAGTCCGCGGACCTCGTCGACTACCGAGCCGATACCGGCCTCGTTGACGTCGACGAGCGCGATGTCGTGTCCGTCGGCAGCCAACCGCAGCGCGATGCCACGGCCGATGCCCTGACCACCGCCGGTGATGAGTACGACGCTCATGCCGCCACCTCCGCCGGGTCCACGAGCACCTTCATCTTCGCTCCGGCATGCAGCGCGTCGAAGCCGTCGTCCACCACGCGATCGAGACCTATCGTGTCCACCCACCCTGTCGTGTCGTACCGACCCTGCGACATGAGATCGATGACGGCGTCGAAGTCCGCCGAGGTGTAGCAGAGCGAACCCTGAATGCGGGACTCGTTCATCACGAGCCGCTGAAGTGTTGTGGTCAGCGGTTTCTCGTAGATGGCGACGCTGACCAGCGGCTGTCGGGCACCGATGCAGTCGAGTGCCGTGTTGACGGCCGGTTCCACCCCGGCCGCGTCGAAGATGGCGTCGGCACCCCGACCGTCGGTGGTGTCGGCGACGAACTCCGCGACGTCGAGCGAAGTCGGGTCGAGTGTCGTCGCGCCCAACGCCTCGATGGCGGCGCGTCGCGTCGCCGACGGCTCCACCACATACACGTTCTCCAGCCCCTTGCCACGCAGGGCGAACCACAGTCCGATCCCAATCGGCCCGGCACCGAACACCATCGCGGTGTCGTCGGCCTGTGGCTGCCCCAGCGTCGCCGCGTGGTATGCCACCGACATCGGTTCGACGAGCGCGCCCAGCTCGAGTGAGACGTTCTCCGGCAGTTGATGAATCATGTTCGCCGGGACCACTGTGTACTCGGCCATTCCACCGTCGGACATCAGGCCGTGAAAGCCGATGTGCTGACAGATGTTGTAGTTGCCGACTCGGCACGGGCCGCAGTGCCCGCAACGGTAGATCGGTTCGATGGCGACCCGATCACCGGCATGAACGCCGGTGACGCCGTCGCCGACCTCGGTGACGGTGCCCGAGAACTCGTGACCGAGCACCAGCGGCAACTGTGCTCCGGTGAGCGGGTGCGGCTCGGTGGGGATGAAGATCGGTCCGGCGAAGTACTCATGCAGATCTGTGCCGCAGATCCCGTTGAAGCCGACCTGCACCTTGACCTCACCCGCGCCGGGCGAAGGTTCGGGTACGTCGGCGATCTCCACCTTGTTCGCGCCGTAATAGACAGCTGCTCGCATCAGTTCTGACTCCTGTTTCTCGGCTGATTCCGATGCGTTCATGACTATGTGACTCAGCGCACAACTTGCCAGGGTTGCAGTGCGTTGCATCTACCCACGCGCAACCCTCCGCCCCTGCAGTCACCGGTGTGATCCACGCGCCGACTCGCTCCGGCATGAGGAGCGCCGACGCAAACTGCGACATCACGCGACTGCGCCGGGCAGAACGCTCGGCTCACCGCTGTCCGGCGGCCTCCGCCGACGCCACCAGATGATCGACGACGTCGGTCACCGCCCGTCGCATCCCCGGCCGAGTCAAGGCCTCATAGACACGGGCCGCGCGAACTCCCTTGAGCGTCAGTCGCTTCACCCCGGGATGGCGCACCGCGAACCGCGGGATCAGGGCGATGCCGTGGTCGGCGGCCACGATGGACTGGATGGTGCCGAAGTCCAGCATCCGCTGGGTCACCCGCGGCGCCACCCCGGTCACCGCCGAAATCGACAGCAGCACATCGTCGACGGGGAAACCGCCCTCCACGCTGATCCAGTCGCAGTCGGCCAGGTCGTCGACCTCGATGTCGTCGCGGTCGGCGAACTCAGAACCCGCGGCGACCACCACGTCGACGGGCTCACGCATCAATTCGGTCACCTCGACCCGCGGAGCCCGCACCGGTGCCGTGCGTTCATCCCGGTGGGTGACGACGATGTCGAAGTCCGCCAGCGCCGGGGCAGCGTCGGGGTAGCCCACATCGAGCTCGGCGGCGATCACCTCGACACCCGAGCCGGCGACTCGGTCCAACACCCCGGGCAACAGCAGCGCAGCACCCGACGGGAACATCGCCAGCCGCACCGTCGCGGCCCCCGACCGGTAGCCGTCCATCTCCTCCTGCGCCCGTTCGACGGCGGCAATCACCTCGTCGGCCCGCAGCACCAGCGCGCGCCCCGCGTCGGTCAGCCGGATGCGGCGCCCGTCCTGGGCCAGCAGGTCGACGCCGGCTTCTCGCGTGAGCACCTTCAACTGCTGTGACACCGCCGACGGCGTCATGTGCATGGCGTCGGCCACCGCCCCGATCGACCCGCGATCGGCGAATTCGCGCAGTAACCGCAACCGCTTCACATCCACACCGTCAACGTACTGCGCCGAACCGCCGCGGCCACAGCGGTTCGTCCGCCGGGTATCCGCACATCCGCCGCGAGTTTCTGGAGAATCTGGTGAATGCGGGAGTAGAAACACCGCAGGGAATGAAGCGGACCGGAGTACCGTTTGAGGGCGTATGAAGAACATCGGGTTCCTGTCCTTCGGACATTGGTCGGATGCGCGCGGTTCGCAGGTGCGGTCCGGGTCCGACACATTGCTCCAGTCCATCGACCTGGCGGTGGCGGCCGAAGAACTCGGCGCCGACGGCGCATACTTCCGCGTGCATCACTTCGCCCGTCAGCTCGCCTCACCGTTCCCGTTGCTGGCGGCGATCGGCGCGAAGACCGACCGCATCGAGATCGGCACCGGTGTGATCGACATGCGTTACGAGAACCCGCTGTACATGGCCGAGGACGCCGGAGCCGCTGACCTCATCTCCGGCGGACGACTGCAACTCGGCATCAGCCGCGGATCGCCCGAGCAGGTGATCGAGGGATACAAGTACTTCGGCTATGTACCCCCCGAAGGGTCCACCGACGCCGACATGGCGCGTCAGCACACCGACGTCTTCCTCAAGGTCATCTCGGGAGATGGCTTCGCCCAACCGAATCCGCGGCCGATGTTCCCGAACCCACCGGGACTGCTACCCATCGAACCCCAGTCCCCCGGGCTGCGCGAACGCATCTGGTGGGGTGCGGGCTCCCGCGCAACCGCGGAATGGACTGCGCAGCAGGGTATGAACCTGATGAGCTCGACGCTACTCACCGAGGACACCGGCGTACCGTTCCACCAGCTACAGGCCGAGCAGATCGAGCGATATCGGAAGGCGTGGACCGACGCCGGCCACTCTCGTGAACCGCGGGTGTCGGTGAGCCGCAGCATCTTCGCGATCGTCGACGACCTCGACCGTGCCTACTTCGGTCGCGGTGGCTCCGAGGACGATCAGGTGGGCGTGATCGACAACGCCGTCGCCCGCTTCGGCCGCAGTTACGCCGACGAGCCGGACAAGTTGATCGAGCAGTTGCGCGAGGATGAGGCCATCGCCGCCGCGGACACCCTTTTGCTGACCGTTCCCAATCAACTCGGCGTGGACTACAACGCACACGTCATCGAGTCGATCCTGACGCACGTGGCGCCGGCGCTCGGCTGGCGGTGACAATGCACTGACAATGTAGAGAAACTACATCATCAGTGCACAACAATTCGATTGTCCTTGATCGAATTCGTCTCCACGATGGTCGTCATGACCAACCGCGACCGGCTCCTCGGGCTTGCAGTGGTGGCGCTGTGGGGACTGAACTTCATTGCGATCCGCCTCAGCCTCGACCACTTCCCGCCGTTTTTCTGCGCAGCGCTGCGCTTCGCGGTGATGGCCGTCCCGGTCATCGCGTTCGTCACCTTCCCGCACGTGCGCCTGCGGTGGTTTCTGCTGTACGCCACCGGATTCGGCTTCGTCCAGTTCGCCTTCCTGTTCCTGGCGATGCATCTGGGGATGCCAACCGGACTCGCGTCGCTGGTGCTGCAGACGTCGGCTCCGTTCACCGTGCTGCTCGGAGTGCTGTTCCTGCGCGAGCGCATGGCCCTGCTCCAGGTGGTGGGCATCGTGGTGGCGGTGCTCGGCATGGCGGTCATCGGGATCGACCGCGCCACCGGCAGCCCGCTCGGGCTGGGTGCGCTGGTCCCGATGGTGCTCACCGTGCTCGGTGGCCTCGGCTGGGCGTTCGGCAACATCGGCAGCAGGCTCGCCGCGCAGCATCCGCCCACGCGGCCGGCCCCCGACGCCCGCCTCGACAACGCGCTGCGCATGACCCTGTGGATGTCGGTGGTCCCACCGATCCCGTTCGCCGCGATGAGTCTGGTGTTCGACGGACCCCGCGCCGGTGTCGAGTCGCTGACCACTCTCGACTCGCGCAGCGGTCTGCTCGCGCTGGCCGGACTCGCCTACACGGTGCTGCTGGGCACCGTGGTCGGGTCCGGGCTGTGGGTGTACCTGATGTCGCGCCACCCCGCCAGCAGCGTCGCGCCGCTGTCGTTGTTGGTGCCGATCGTCGGCATCACCGCGGCGTGGGCATTGCTGGGTGAGCGTCCGAGCGCCGTCGAGCTGATCGGCGCGATCACGGTGATCGTCGGATGCGCGGTCGGCGTGCTGGCCGCTCCGAGGTCGCGGCCCAAGCCCCCGGCCGATACCGGGTCAGCGAAACGCGTACGCGAGCGCGGCGCCGATGCGCTCGACGGCGGCACGCGCGTCCGGGCTGATCAGCGTCATGTTGGCGAAGGCGTGGATCAGGTTGCCGGCGCGGTCGAGGGTCACCGGGACACCCGCCTGCTTGAGACGATCGGCATAGGCAATGCCCTCGTCGCGCAGCGGATCGAATCCGGCGACGATCACATACGCAGGCGCGAGTCCGCTGAGATCGTCGGCCAGCAGCGGTGAGACGCGCGGATCGGAGCGCTGGGTCGCGTCGGGCACATAGTGGTCGGTGAACCAGTCCATGTGTTCGTCGGTGAGATACAGGCCTTCGGCGAACTCGCGGCGCGACGCCCGTTTCGTCGTCACGTCGACCACCGGGTAGATGAGCATCTGCAGGCAGGGGGTGATCGCGTCGTCGCGGACCTGCTGTGCCACCACCGCAGCCAGGTTTCCGCCGGCGCTGTCGCCGCCCACCGCGATGCGCTCGGTCGCCACACCCCATTGCGGCGCCTTTTCGACCGCGAAGCGCCACGCGGCGACCGCGTCGTCGACGGCAGCCGGGAACGGATGCTCCGGGGCCAGCCGGTAGTCGACGGACAGGATGTCGGCGCCGGTCGACAACGCCAGCCGACGTACCAGGTTGTCGTGGCTGACCCGATCACCCACCACGAACCCGCCACCGTGGAAGAAGACGAGGATGCCGGCCGAACGCACCCGGGCGCGGTACCGCGTGGCCGGTATCGGTCCACCGGGTCCGTCGATGAGCAAGTCCTCTTCGACCGCCATCGCCGGCAGATCCTCCGCCAACGTCGCCGCGTTGGCGGTCAGGTCCGCGCGCGCCTGCGACACCGGTTTGCCGGCGATCTCGAAAGCCGGCACCTTGTCGGCGATCAGTCCGGTCAACGCCATCTCCGGCGACAACCGGTCACCGTCGGCGTTGACGCGGCCCCACTGGCCGGCGAAGCGCAACACCACCGGTGGGATGCGTCCGGCGGAGCGCATCAGCGCACGCCGGACCCGGGTGGGCAGGGACGGAGACATCGCTGTGGCCTGACTCACGTCCGTGAGCGTACCGGCGCCGCACGGGCGACCTGTCGACGGGCGCTTGTGTCAGACTCGTGCCATGTCCGACCGCACCAGAGTCCCGATGCGCACCAACCTGGCGCTGGCAGCCGCGTCGGCGGCCCGCTGGGCGTCGCGAACCGCAGGTCGCGGTAAGGGGTCGATGATCGGTGGTCTGGTCGCCGCGAACATCGATCCGAACATCATGAGCCGCCTGGCCGCCGGCAAGCGCTCTGCGCTGGTGACCGGCACGAACGGTAAGTCGACGACGACGCGGATGACGGCGGCGGCATTGTCCGAACTGGGCGACGTGGCCACCCAGGCCGACGGCGCCAACATGGACGCCGGCATCATCGCCACCCTCACGCTGCATCGTCCCGCGACGATCTGCGCTCTCGAGGTCGACGAGTTGCATGTGCCGGGTGTCAGCGATGCTGTCGACCCGGAGGTGTTGGTGATGTTGAACCTGTCGCGCGATCAGCTCGATCGGGTCGGCGAGATCAACATGATCGAACGGCGACTTCGCGAAGGCATCGCCCGCCATCCGGCGATGACGATCGTCGCCAACTGCGACGATGTGCTGGTCACATCGGCCGCGTTCGACGCCACCGATGTGGTGTGGGTGGCCGCGGGAGCCGGCTGGGTGGGTGACTCGGTGAGTTGCCCGCGCACCGGCGAGCCCATCATCCGGTCGGGCGACGACTGGCGCTCGAGCGGTGACGAGAACTTCCGCCGCCCCACCCCCGATTGGTGGTTCGACGACGAGAACCTCTATGGCCCCGACGGATTCACCGCCCCGATGACGCTGTCGGTGCCCGGTCGTGCGAACCGGGGCAACGCCGCCCAGGCGGTGGCGGCCGCGGTGGCGATGGGCGCGGACCCGGCGAAGGCGGTCGCGGCGGTCGGCACCGTCGGCGAGGTCGCCGGCCGCTACGGCATCCACCAGGTCGGCAACCACTCCGTGCGCACGCTGCTGGCCAAGAATCCGGCGGGCTGGCAGGAAGCGTTGTCGATGATCGACCAGGACGCCGACGGCCTGGTGATCGCGGTCAACGGGCAGGTCCCCGACGGTGAGGACCTCTCCTGGCTGTGGGATGTGCGGTTCGAGGCGTTCGAGACGATGCAGGTGGTCGCCGCCGGCGAGCGTGCAGCCGACCTGTCCGTCCGGCTGCTCTACGCGGGCGCCGAGCACAGCACCGTTCCCGATCCGATGAAGGCGATCGCCTCCTGTCCGCCGGGCCGCGTGGAGGTACTCGCCAACTACACTGCGTTCCGCGATCTCGGCACCGCCCTGGAGCGCGCCGAGCGCGCCCGCGGCGCCGACCTGAAGGGGGCGGGGTCATGAGCGAATCCACATTGCGGATCGGTCTCGTCCTGCCCGATGTGATGGGTACCTACGGAGATGGCGGCAACGCGCTCGTGCTCCGGCAGCGCGCCCGCATGCGCGGAATCGATGCCGAGATCATCCAGATCACCCTCGACGACGAGGTACCCGACTCGCTGGACGTCTACACCCTGGGGGGCGCCGAGGACTACGCGCAGCGTCTGGCCACCCGCCACCTCACCCGTTTTCCCGGGTTGCAGCGTGCCGCGGACGCGGGCCGGCCGGTCTTGGCGATCTGTGCGGCGATCCAGGTGCTGGGCCACTGGTACGAGACGTCTGCGGGTGAACGCGTCGACGGGATCTCGCTGTTCGACCTCACCACCTCGCCGCAGGAGAGCCGCAGCATTGGCGAACTCGTCACCGATCCGGTTGTCGACGGGTTGACCGCACCACTGAGTGGCTTCGAGAACCACCGCGGCGGAAGCACTCTCGGCGACGACGCGCGGCCGTTGGCCCGCGTGCGGCACGGGGTCGGCAACGGCGTTGGCGACGGCACCGAGGGTGTGGTGCAAGGATCGGTGATCGGCACCTACATGCACGGTCCGGCGCTCGCGCGTAACCCCGAACTCGCCGACCATCTGCTGGCGCGTGCCCTCGGTACCGATTCGCTGGCGCCGCTGCAGCTTCCCGAGGTGGCCCGCCTGCGCACCGAGCGCCTGGCCGCCGGTCGACGCGGCTGAGTTCACCTTCGCCAGGAAAGCCCGTTCATTACCGCTTGCTGAGCTGAGGAGACCCGGAGCCTGCGGCCACCACTATTCCGTGCGCGGCACCCACCGGCGACGACTCACCGCGCCGATCGGTCAGGCCGAAACCGCGCGCACACCGTCGGACCGCAGACGGCGCAGTCGGTACCGGATCGATAGTGGGTGTGCGCGTCACGGGCGTGGCCGCAGCGGCAGCGGGAGTCCGGGTGACGGCCCAACCATCGGGCGAGCACCTTCTTCATGAGTCGACCCCCGATCTGCGGCTGACCTCGTTGTCACCGCCCATCGCAGACTACTCGTCAGTCACGACGCGGCCGCTTCGGTGACAGCCCGGCGTGTTCAGCGGCCGCGGTCAGTACATCGGCCAACATCGCCGGGGTGAGCCGGCCGGTGAAAGTGTTGTGCTGACTCACGTGGTAACTGCCGAAGATGGTCAGCTCGGCCTCGCCGCGGCGGATGGTCGTTCGGGCGCCGTGGCCGAACTTGGGTTTCGGTCGGTCGACGCTCCAGCCCAGGTCGGCGAACGCCCGCAGACCCGCCTGCCACCCGAACGCACCGAGCACCACCACCGAACGCAGGGTGGGCTGCAGCAACGCGAGTTCCGCGTCGAGCCACGTCGCGCATCGGTCCCGTTCGGCGACGGTCGGTTTGTTCTGCGGCGGCGCGCAATGCACCGGTGCGGTCATCCGCACCCCGTACAGCTGCATGCCGTCGTCGACGGACACCGCGGTCGGCTGACTCGCCAAGCCCACGTCGTACAGCGCCCGGAACAGCACGTCACCGCTCTGATCACCGGTGAACATCCGGCCGGTCCGATTACCCCCGTGGGCTGCCGGCGCCAAACCCAGGATCACCACGCGTGCATCGGCGGGCCCGAAACCAGGCACCGGCCGGCCCCAATAGGTCTGGTCGGCGAACGCGGCCCGTTTGTCCCTCGCGACCTGCTCACGCCACTCGACCAGACGCGGACAGGCACGGCACTCGACGACGTCGGCGTCGAGCCCCGCCATCGTCGAATAGCCGGCCATGGCTCACCCTAACGCCGGCGGTCGATCAGTCCAGCACACGAGACCGCTGCCGGGTTCCGTCGACGGCGAACCAGCCCCGCTCGAACTGCTGCCACCGCTGCAACAAGGGCCGTGACTCTTCACCATCGCGTGCGACCGCCCGTTCGAGCCGTTCCGCCGCAGATCCACCGTCGAGCCACAGGGAGTGGGTCAGACGCGGGGCGATGCGCCGACGCGCCGACGACACCCCCTCGATGATGAGCAGCGGTTCCCACCGCAACCACACCAGCCGCCCAGGCTTGGCCACGCCGTCCCGCCACACCCGCGGCCGATAGTGGTAATCGTGTCGCCGGATGAACGCCTGCAGGAGGTCGGTTTCCAACTCAGGCCACCAGGCGACGGGATTGTCCCAGGTGGCGAAGTCGTCGGTGCGGATCAGCTGCACTCCGGTGCCGCGCTGACGCAGGCGCGCCACCAGCGCGTCGGCCACCGTCGACTTCCCCGATCCGGACGGGCCGTCGATGGCCACGATGCCCGAGTCCATTTCCGCCGCGAGATCGTCGAGTCCGCGGACGACGTCCGACATCATCACAGTCTCCCGATCCCGGTGGTCGGCGGCGTGGTCAGCGACGCGGTGATCGGCGGTTCCGGGACCTCGGTCACCGTGGTCGTACCAGTGCGCAGGTACTCGACGATCGCACGATCGAGCGGTGGATGCGATCGCCCCAGCTGCGCGTGGTCGCCGCCACCAACGGTGATCAGATGGCTGCCCATCAGCCGGTGCATCGCCAACGACTCGCGGTAGGGCGTTTGCGGGTCGTCTCGCGCCTGCAGCTGCAGTGGCTGCACGGCGAGATGGTTGTTGGTCACCGCCACCGGCGTAGTCACAGCAGGTGCACCCGCACAGGCCATCCCCGACTGGTAATAGAGACCCGGCCCGTCGAAGACGTCTGCCACCACACCGTTGAGGAACACCGACGCGGGGACCTGATGCGGCTGCGCCGGCATCTGGTTCTCGTTGCACATGATCACCGACTGAAGGTCCTGCAGACTCGTCAGGATGGCAACGACCTCCGGGTCGGGTTCGGCCTTCGGTTGGGCGCGGCCGTTGATCCGCATCGCCACGAACGCCCATTTGTTGCGGTCCGGGGCGGCGATGCGAGTGATGCTGAGCAGCAACGAATTCGACTGCATACCCGGAACAGTCAGTGTCGCAATGAGATTCTCCACGCGCGCACGGGCTTCGGCGGTGAGGTTCACCCCGGCGAGATACTGCTGCGCCACCGCACGCAATCCTGGCGGAACGTCACCGACCTGCGCCGGCGGCGCGGCGAGCGACGGTGGCACGCCGGACTCAGCGACGATCTTCGCGCTCCACTGCCGATACACCGCCAGCGGCGTGCGCCCGAGGTGATAGATGTTGTCGTGCTTCGCGATCCACACCAACATCTCGTTCATCCGACTCTTGAACGCCTGCGTCTGCGAACCCGGAATCCCGTTCCAGACCAGTGCCGGGTTGACCGCGGAGTCGAGCACCAGCCGGTCGGTGTGCCTCGGGAACAGCGTGGCGTACGTCGACATCAGCAGCGTGCCATAGGAAATGCCGTACAGGCTCACCTTCGATACGCCGAGCACGCGGCGCACGACCTCGATGTCGCGGGCCGTGTTCTCGGTGGTGATGGTGCGTAGGTAGGCGGGCGTCGACGCCGCACAGCGGCGGCGATGCAGTGCCCCGCCCTCGGTGAGCAAGGCCAGCTGCTGCGAGTCGGAGACCGGCGTGCACGTCAGCGGCGTCGACGAGAGCAATCCGCGTGGCTGTACGCCAACCAGGTCCCACTCGTCGCGCATCTCATCGGGCACCGGGAGCCGGGAGAACATCCCGATGGCGTCGGAACCGGGCCCGCCCGGGTTGCCGATGAGCACGCCACGACGACGGCCCGGATCGCGCGCCGGGAGCCGGCTGATCATGATGTCGATCGTCGGACCGCTCGGCATCGCGTGGTCGAGCGGCACCTGCACCGTCGCACACCGTGCCGCCGGGGATGCGTCGTGGATCGCGGGGCACGGGCCCCACCGCAACTCCTGCGCGGGTGCCGCATCGGCGGACGGCAGCACGATCGAACCCACCGCCACTGCGAGCGCGACAGCGATGGCAGACAGGCGCCCGATCTGAACGCTTCCCCGGCTGGTCACGGGTCTATCTGTAGCAGACTTGCACTCGCCGCAGAGCCCGGCCGGTCCGCCTAGGCCAGCACCCGTCGGCCCGACAACGCCCGCCCCAGCGTCAGTTCGTCGGCGAACTCGAGGTCACCACCCATCGGCAGTCCCGACGCCAACCGGGTCACCGACAGTCCGGGGAAGTCCTTGAGCATCCGCAGCAGGTACGTCGCGGTTGCCTCGCCCTCGGTGTTGGGATCGGTGGCGACGATGATCTCGGTGACGTCGTTTCCGTCTTCCTGGGTGGCGAGGCGTTTGAGGAGTTCACGGATGCGCAGCTGGTCGGGACCAATGCCCGACAGCGGGTCGAGCGCACCGCCGAGTACGTGGTAGCGGCCATCGAACTCCTTGGTCCGTTCGATGGCGTGCACGTCCTTGGGCTCCTCGACGACACAGATCTTGGTGGCGTCGCGGCGGGCGTCCGAACAGATCCGGCACAACGTGTCGGCCGAGACGTTGCCACATTCGGCGCAGTAGGTGACGTCATCGCGAACCCGGGCGAGAGCCGCGATCAGGCGATCGATCTCCTTGTTCTCCACCGATAGCAGGTGGAAAGCGATGCGCTGGGCACCCTTGGGTCCCAAACCCGGCTGTTTGGCCAGCTCGTCGATCAGATCCTGGATCGGTCCCTCGTACATGGCGGCCTACTGGCCAAGGCCGGGAATGCCGCCGCCGAGGCCTCCGGCGAGCGGTCCCATCTTCTCCTGCGCGAGGGCTTCACGCTTTGTCGACAGGTCGGCGAGCGCGCCGAGCACGAGATCCTGCAACGTCTCCACATCGTCGGCGTCGACGACCTTGGGGTCGATACTCACCGCGGTGACCTCGCCGGTGCCGTTGCCGGTGACCGTCACCAGGCCGTTGCCGGCCGATCCGGTGACCTCGGCCGCGGCGATCTCGTTCTGTGCGGACAGGAGCTGTTCCTGCATCTGCTGGGCCTGGGCGAGCAGGCCGGCCATCGGGTTGTCGCCGCCTTCACCGCCGCCGAAGAGTGCGCTGGGGTCGAAAGGTTGAGTCACGCCCTCAACTGTATCGCCGTCTCAGCGCAGCAACCGATCGACGTGCTCGGCGAGTTCGTCCAGCGTCGCGCCGTCGCCGGGAGTGACGACGAAGGAGATCACCTCGTCACCGAAGAGACGGCCGGCCTGACGGGTCAGCGCGAACTCGAACCTGTCGTCGACGCGTCGCCACTGGGTGATGCCGCCGTAGACAGGCGCGCTGGCCCCGGTCGTCACGCAGTACTCGTCGGACCGCGGCCCGCCGGTCAGGTCGCGCTGGATCTGGAAACACGCCATCGACTCGTCGTCGATGAACACCACGGCCTCGCACCCGAGGTCGGGGTGGCGCTCGTAGGTCGCCTGGATGGCCATGTGCTCAGGCTATCGCGTCGACTGGGCGCCGTTTCCCGTCGACTGGGCGCCCTTGTCGCTGGTCGAGTAGGTGCCAACATCTCGCTGATCGAGTAGGTCGAGCCGCCAGGCGAGACCGTATCGAGATCAGGTGACGTGGTCTCGATACACCTCGTCGCAGGCTCCTCGGCTACTCGACCACCGACAAGGCGCCCCCGCCTCGGCTACTCGACCACCGACAAGGCGCCCCCGCCTCAGTCACTCGATCGGCGAACAGTGCCCACCGCACTCAGGCAACCGACCGCCCCGACACGAACTCCCGACGCTCCCCCGTCAACGGGTCGTCGAAGCCCAGCGAGTGCGCGACGAGCCGCAATGGCTGCGTGAAGTCGCCATGATCCGGTAGTTCCGCCAGGTCAGGACGGATATCGGGATACAAGGGGTCGCCGACGATGCCGACGCCGAGCTGCGCCATGTGCATCCTCAGCTGATGGGTCCGGCCCGTGTGCGGCTGCAGACGATAGATTCCGCCCGCCGCGGTCTGGTCGAGCAGAGCGATGGTGCTCGACGCGTTGGCCTCACCGTCGACGACCCGCGCCCGCAGATCACCCGCGGTCTTCTCGATCCGATTGGTGACGGTCACCGGATCGATGAGGTCGGCCCGCACCGGCGCCAACGCCCGGTACTCCTTGTCGGCGCGACGTTCGGCGAATAACGCCTGGTAGGCGGCCCGCACGTCGGGTCGCAGCGTGAACAGCAACACGCCGGCGGTCAGCCGATCGAGCCGATGCGCTGGAGACACCAGATCGGAGCCGAGCTCGCGCCGCAGCCGCACCAGCGCGGTCTGCGTCACGTGACGCCCCCGCGGCATCGTGGCCAGGAAGTGCGGCTTGTCGACGACGACGATCGCGTCGTCGCGGTACAGGATCGGCAGGTCAAACGGGATCGGCGTCTCGTCGGGCAGGTCGCGGTAGAGGTACACCGAGCTGTTCATGCGGGCCGGGTCATCGAGGCCGATCGGGCGGCCATCGGCGTCGACGATCTCTCCGCGACCCTCCCGCACAGCCAGATCATCGCGGGTCAGCCCGGCCAGCGACGACGTCTCCAGCAGGCAATCGGCGATGGTGCGCTCCGGTCCGGAGCGCAGCACCACCCGGGTCGCATCGACCCCATCCCGCGCCGACAGCGGCGCAGCGGGGCGTCGGCGGCGGGTCAGCTCTCCAGACGCTTCTTGAGATTGCCGAGCAGTTCGGCCTGGATCTTGTTCAGCCCCTTCGGCGCGAACGTCTTCTCGAAGAAGCCGCCGATACCGCCGGCACCGGCCCACGTCGTGGTGGTGGTGACACGGCTACCGGCGCCCGATTTCGCCACCACGTAGGTCGTCACCATCGACGAGTTCTCGTCGTTCTCGGTCACCGTGTCCGGCACCACATTCACGGTCGCCTTCACGTCGCGCTGGCGCTTCTCGGTGGCCTGCAGGATCCAGTGCACCACGGTGCCGTCACCGTTCCCGCCACTGATCACCTGGTAGTCGCGGTAGTTCGCGGGCAGAATCGCCGGGCGCACCTCGTTGTAGTCGGCGAGCGCGGCCATCACCACGTCTGGCGCGGCGGCGATGTCGAGCGTCTGCGTTGCGGAAACCTGACCCACGGCGTGTTCTCCTTCGAACTGATTGGCGGGGGGCAAACTCACGTCCTAGGCTATCCAAGTGAGCTCGGACCGGTTGGAGATGGGGGCGCAGGCGTTCGACGAGGGTGTTGCGACCCTTCTGACGAGCTATCGCGCGATTCCGCCGGGCGCCACAGTGCGCCTGGCGAAGAAGACGTCGAACCTGTTCCGCAAACGCGCCGAGAATCCGCACCCCGGGCTGGACGTGTCCGGGCTGGACCGCGTGATCTCGGTGGACAAGGCGGCCAAGACCGCCGACGTCGCGGGCATGTGCACCTACGAGAATCTGGTCGCCGCCACCCTGCCGTACGGATTGGCCCCCAAGGTGGTGCCACAACTCAAGACCATCACCCTGGGCGGCGCGGTCACCGGGTTGGGCATCGAGAGCACGTCGTTCCGCAACGGTTTGCCACACGAATCCGTCCTCGAGATCGACATCCTGACGGGCGGGGGTGAGATCATCACCGCCACCCCCACCAACGAACACGCCGACCTGTTCTTCGGTTTCCCCAATTCCTATGGCACGCTGGGCTACTCGGTCCGACTGAAGATCGAGCTGGAAGAGGTGGCGCCGTATGTGGCGCTGCGACATGTCCGTTTCGATCGACTCGCCGAGCTCCAGGAGACGATGGCGCAAATCGCGCTCGACGGCGACTACGACGGTGAGCGGGTCGATTACCTCGACGGGGTCGTGTTCACCGCCGGGGAGAGCTATCTGACCCTGGGCCGCCAAACCGACGAGCCCGGCCCGGTCAGCGACTACACCGGAATGAACATCTTCTACCGGTCCATCCAGCATCCGAGTGGCGTGACCCGCGACCGGCTGACCATCCACGACTACCTGTGGCGCTGGGACACCGACTGGTTCTGGTGTTCACGCGCCTTCGGTGCGCAGAACCCCAGGATTCGCCGCCTCTGGCCGAAGAAGTTGTTGCGCAGCAGCTTCTACTGGAAGCTGATCGCCCTCGACCATCGCTACAACATCGGCGACAAGCTGAACGCGCGCAAGGGTGAGCCGCCGAACGAACGCGTGGTGCAGGACATCGAGGTACCGATCGAGAACACCACCGCCTACCTCGAGTGGTTCCTGCAGAACGTGCCGATCGAGCCGATCTGGTTGTGCCCGTTGAAATTGCGTGAACCTGCCCTACCCAACAGCGATGCCACCCGGCCGTGGCCGCTGTACCCCCTCGAGCCGCGACGCACCTACGTCAATGCCGGCTTCTGGTCTGCGGTACCGGTCACCCCGGGCGATCCGGGGTATACCAACAAGTTGATCGAACGCACGGTGGCCGATCTCGACGGTCACAAATCGCTGTATTCGGAATCCTTCTATGCGCCGGACGAGTTCGATGAGCTCTATGGCGGTGAGAACTACCGGTTACTCAAGAAGCGGTACGACCCGCAGGGCCGTCTGCTCGACCTGTATGCGAAAGCGGTGAAACGACAATGACCACATTCAAGGACAGTTCGCTGCACAACGGCACAGCGCCCGCGGCGGGCAAGATGACGTTGGCCCAGATCTTCGAGGCATTGATGGGCGGTCAGCTCACCGTCCGGATCACCGCCTACGACGGCAGCTCGGCAGGTCCGGAAGATGCCGAATTCGGCCTGCATCTCGCCACGCCGCGCGGCACCACCTATCTGGTCACCGCGCCCGGTGACCTCGGGCTCGCCCGCGCCTACATCTCCGGTGACCTCGAACTCACCGGCGCCCACCCGGGTGACCCGTACGGCGCGTTGCAGGCGTTGGCCTCCGACCTCAATTTCGTGCGTCCGTCTCCGTTGACCCTGGCGCACGTCGCGCGGTCGTTGGGCATCGAACACTTCAAGCCGATCGCTCCGCCGCCGCAGGAAGCACTGCCCCGGTGGCGACGGTTCACCGAGGGCCTGCGGCACAGCCGAACCCGCGACGCCGAGGTCATCCACTATCACTACGATGTGTCGAACACGTTCTACGAGTGGGTACTCGGGCCCTCGATGACCTACACCTGCGCGGTGTACCCGGAGCTCGAAGCGACCCTGGAGACCGCGCAGGAGAACAAGTATCGCCTGATCTTCGACAAGCTGCGTCTCAAGCCGGGTGACCGGCTGCTCGACATCGGTTGCGGCTGGGGCGGAATGGTCCGTTACGCCGCACGCCGCGGGGTACATGTGATCGGTGCGACGCTGTCGGCCGAACAGGCCGAATGGGCGCAGAAGGCCATCGTCGACGAAGGTCTCACCGAGTTCGCCGAGGTGCGCCACAGCGACTATCGCGACGTCACGGAGACCGGCTTCGACGCAGTCTCGTCGATCGGGCTGACCGAGCATATCGGTGTCGCGAACTACCCGGCGTACTTCTCGTTCATCCGGGACCGTCTGCGTGTCGGCGGCATGCTGCTCAACCACTGCATCACACGGCCCGACAACCACAAACGCGGCCGCGCAGGGTCGTTCATCGATCGCTACGTGTTCCCCGACGGCGAGCTGACCGGCTCGGGCAAGATCATCTCCAAGCTGCAGGACATCGGCGGCATGGAAGTCGTGCACGAGGAGAACTTCCGCGACCACTACGCCATGACGCTGCGTGACTGGAACCGCAACCTCGTCGAGCACTGGGATGAGGCTGTCGAGGAGGTCGGCGAGGGCACCGCGCGCCTATGGGGTCTGTATATGGCCGGTTGCCGCATCGGCTTCGAACGCGACATCGTCCAACTGCACCATGTCCTGGCCACCAAACTCGACGACAAGGGCGGCAACGATCTCCCACTGCGCCCCTGGTGGGACGCCTGACCCCGACTTCGTAGTACGAACCGCGTTTTTTTGGCCGGTTCGTACTACGGATCCGTGGTCATTCCAACGGCCGCGCACCGAGTTCGGACTTGAGCAGTTCCAGCGCGACCTGGTCGGGGTCGAGGCGCCGCTCCGGCGAACCGGTGCGGGCGTCAGCGACCATCTCGTCACGTTCGGCGTCGGTCAGTTCCTCATCCGCCCGTGGCGGCTCAGGCTCCTCGGGCTCTGGTGCCGGCTCCGGGGTTGCGGCCGGCGATGCCGTCTGATCTCGCCCACGACTCGGCCGTGAATAGGTCGGTCGTTTCGGTGCGGCCTGTGCCGCCGACCGGTCGGCCCGGCCGCGCTGCACCGCGGCCTGAGCGGCCGGTTGTCCGGTCGAGTGCACACATCGCGCGTCGGCCGACGGCCCGAACACCTGCTGCACGGCCGCCCGCAGGTTGCCCGCGTGTTCGTTGCTCAGCCGCCCGACGAGCATCTCGGTGGCGTGGCCGAACACCACGGTGGTGCCGTCCACACCGGCGATCGACGCACCCGACAGCATCACCTCCAGCACCGGCGTGATACCGCGGGCGGCGGCCCGGATATCCGACCAGCGGGCCTCGACATCGGCGACGGTCAACCCAGAATCCTGCTCTTGCGCAGGCTCGTCGACGGCCGCAGGTACCGGCTCGTCGAAGTCCGGTGGCGGGGCCATGTCGTCGTCGGTCGGTTCGTCGGGCAATGGAATGTCGTCGTCGGCCGATGACGTCGCCTGCGGCGGCGCCTCCGACTGCGCCGCAGTCCGTGCCGGCGGACGCGGGGATGTCGGGTTGGGCGGAGTGGGAACCGGGCGCACGGGCGGCGTCGGGGTCGCCGACGTCGATTCCGGCGCTGGTGGTGTCGGTTCGGCGCACGCCGTATCGGGCGTGGTCGGCACGGACACGTCCGGCGCGCCCGACGGCGGGCTCTGCACCTGCGGCGCAACCGCTTCCGGGGACAACGGATCCACCGGTTCCGGGGTCTGCGTGGCGGCCGACGGCTCCGCCCTCACGGGTTCAGTCGGCGCGGGGTCTGCCGCCGGTGGCGAATCGTCGGCAACCGGCGTCTCGGGCGTCAGCGCAGGCGGATCATCGGTGGCCGAAGCTGCTGGCGAGGTGTCCTCATGCGCGGCGCGCGCTGCCGCTGCCTCCTCGGCGGCCTTACGCTGCGAGGGCCGCACATACTTGGGCGCCGACTCGGCATCCGTCGGCGCGGCCGGCGCCGACGTTCCGCCGGAAGGGGTTGTCGGCGTGGCACTGCCACCCGTCGCTACCACCCCCGATTCCAGACGTTCGAGGCGCTGCAGCAGTGCCGTGTCCGCGCTGGACGCGGCGGGCAGCAGCATCCGCGCACACATGACCTCGAGCAGCAGACGTGGCGACGTCGTACCTCGCATCTCCCCGAGCGCGGCATGCGCCGTCTCGGCGAACCGGGTCAGCGATGCCGGGCCGAGTACCTCGATCTGACGCTGCATCCGGGCGAGTTGGTCACCGGGCGCCTCGACCAGTCCGCGCTCGGCCGCATCCGGAACAGCTTGCAGCAGAATCAGATCACGCAACCGTTCGAGCAGGTCGACGGCGAATCGACGCGGGTCGTGGCCGGCGTCGACAACCTTCTCCACCGTGCCGAACAACGCCGCACCATTCGCGTCGGCGAGCGCGTCGATGGCCTCGTCGATCAGCGCGATGTCGGTGACACCCAGCAGAGCCAGCGCCCGCTCGTAGGTCACACCTTCGTCACCCGCGCCGGCGAGCAACTGGTCGAGGATGCTCAGCGAGTCACGCGGTGAGCCGCCACCAGCGCGGATGACGAGCGGATACACATCCTGGGCGACCACCACATTCTCACTGGCACAGATCTTTTCCAGCAGGTTGCGCATCACCGGAGGCGCCAGCAGCCGGAACGGGTAATGGTGTGTACGCGACCGGATGGTGGGCAGCACCTTCTCGGGCTCGGTGGTCGCGAACACGAAGATGAGGTGCTCGGGCGGTTCCTCCACGATCTTGAGCAGCGCGTTGAATCCCGCGTTGGTGACCATGTGCGCCTCGTCGACGATGAACACGCGATACCGCGACTCCGAGGGCGCGTAGAAGGCGCGATCCCGGAGCTCGCGCGTGTCGTCGACGCCGCCGTGACTGGCGGCGTCGAGCTCGATCACATCCAGATTGCCGGGGCCACCTGGGGCCAACGCCACACAGGAATCGCACTCCCCGCACGGTGTCGACGTGGGTCCGTGCACGCAGTTGAGCGAGCGGGCGAGGATGCGCGCCGACGACGTCTTACCGCACCCGCGCGGGCCGGAGAAGAGGTAGGCATGGTTGATACGTCCCCCGTCGAGCGCACGACTCAACGGATCGGTGACGTGCTCCTGGCCCACGACGTCGGCGAAGGAAGCCGGGCGATAGGTGCGATACAGAGCCACGTGACGAGAGTACCGGCGCAGCCCGACACCCGGGCGCGCTCCCCCACAGGCTCAGGCGACCGCCGAACCACTGCACGTCAGCGCCGGTAGCGGGACCGGCCCGTGGGTCACCGACCGGATCCGGATCGTCAGCGGCCCGCTGGCGTGCAGGTTGTCGATGCGATAGCCGGGGCGATCGGCGAGGCGCGCCGACCAGCGGCGATGGAAGGTTTCCGTATGTCCCGTGGGTAAGTGGGTGATGGTGACCCAGGTGTCAACCGGGTAGGAGCTCAGCGACGCACTGTGGCCCCACACAGCGAACACCCCGGGCCGGCGGGCGTCGGTCCGGACACTCGCACCGCCATAGAACGGGATGTCGAGGATGTGTGGGCTCGGCCCCCAGCAGTGTTGCCCGATCGGCTGGGTCCGCACGCCGGCCTGCGCAGGCGCCGTCCCCGCGATCAACCCGGCCGCGACTGCGGACGTCGTGCACGCGACCACCCATGCACGGCATCCCATGCGCGGTGCTCCTCACTCCCCCACAGGTGGCCCCTGCACGGATTGTGGCGTCTCCGACGGTGCCGTCGCCACCGTTGTCGCCGAGTCGTCACCGGACCGTAAGACAACGATGGTCGCGATCACCGTCCCCAGGAAGATCGCGTTGTAGGGGTAGACCGTGAACCACTCCAGCCAGTCGATCCCGTGTTTGAAGAACAGCCCGATCAGATAGGCGTCGGGCACCGTGCGGTTGACGAACCAGATTGGATGGGCCAGGTAGGTGCGCCAGGAGAAGGCGATCAACAGCATCGAGATCAGCCCGGCGGCCGTCAGCGCGTACACCACGACGCCGCGGCCGGGAGTGGCCAACAAATGCAGCCCGATCACCGCGAGCGGGACGAACCACACCCAGTGGTGGCCCCACGACATCGGGGAGATCGCGCACGCGGTCATCCCCACCACCGTCACGGCGAGCAACTCCTGCCCGTGCCGGTGCGCGAGCGTCGCGGCGTACATGCCCAACGCGAGCGCCCCCGCCGCCAGAAACCCCCAGAGCAGGATGTTCGGGTCGTCGGAGTGCAACAGATTGGCCAGCCACCCGCGGATCGACTGGTTACCGACGGTCTGCGGCGCCCCGACCCGGTCGGAGTCGAACATCGTGCCCGTCCAGTACACCCACGATTCGCGGGGCAGCACGGCGAACCCGACGATCATCGTGCCGAAGAAGCCGATCAGCACCCCGGCCATCGACCGCCACTGGCGCAACACCGCCAGGTACAGCACAAAGATCAGCGGGGTCAGCTTGATGCCTGCGGCGATACCAGTGCCCACCCCGCGCAGCCGTGCCTCTTCTCCTCGAGTGAGGTCGGCGACGATGAGCAGCATCAGGAAGACGTTGATCTGTCCGTACCAGACGGTGGTGCGTACCGGCTCCAACAGCAATGCCACCGCGACCAGCGACAGCGCGATCACCCGCAACGGCCACGTCGGGCTCCGCCCGAGGCTCTTGAAGCTGAGCATGATCACCAGGTACAGCGCGACGACGATGCCGACCGACCAGACGATCCGCGCCGCCTCGAACGAGATCCAGGTGAACGGGGTGAACAGCAGGATCGAGATCGGCGCGTACGTGTAGTCCATCTGTCCGAGCAGTTTGGCGTCGTAGAGGCTGTTGCCGTCGAGCACCGTGCGTGCGCCGGACAAGTACACGTCGAGGTCGAGCTGGTTGTCGAACAAGCCCCAGAAAGGGGTGGTGTAGGGGACGATCACGTCCTGCAACCACAGGGCGAGAAGGCCGATGAGCACGGAGCCGACGGCGATCAATGCCGGCCGGTGTCGCTTCACTCCTCGCGGGTTTTCGAGAACATCGCGGTCCAGTCGGGATTCGTGGGGTCAGGAATCGCTGGACGCGAGCAATGACTCGGTGGCGGCGAGCAGCACGCAGGTGGCCACGCCGTCCATGGCCTTGGCCAGGTCGTCGGTGGTCGGGAACGTCGGCGCAAGCCGGATGTTGCGGTCGTTCGGGTCCTGCTTGTACGGGAACGCCGAGCCCGCCGCGGTCAGCGCGATCCCG
This sequence comes from Gordonia sp. NPDC062954, assembly GCF_044543825.1. NCBI lineage: Bacteria > Bacillati > Actinomycetota > Actinomycetes > Mycobacteriales > Gordoniaceae > Gordonia > Gordonia sp. NPDC062954. Next base: position 88,070 of record NZ_JBITWL010000010.1, read on the forward strand.
GCCTGCTTGGCGAGTTCGATCACCCGCCGCGCGGTGCCGTCGATGACGTCGAGGTTGACGAAGTAGCCGCCCTCGGGCTCCGACCATGCCGCGACCATCGAGTCGGCGAGCCGATCGTCGAGGATGTCGAGCACCATCCGGAACTTGGGTGCCAGGATCTCGCGGTGCTTGGCCATGTGCGCGCGCACGCCGTCGGCGTCGCCGAAGAACCTGATGTGCCGCAGCTGGTTGACCTTGTCCGGGCCGATCGTCTTGATCGCCAGGTGTTTCTTGAACCAGTCGAGGTTCTCGGTGGATGCACCGAAGAAGGAGACGCCGGCACCGGCGAAGGTGACCTTCGACGTCGAGCCGAGCACGAACACGCGGTTCGGGTGTCCGGCGGCCGCCGCCATCTCCAAAATCGGCAGCGGCGTCGGAGGCGCCTCGACCAGGGTGTGCACCGCGTAGGCGTTGTCCCAGTAGATGCGGAAGTCGTCGGCGGCGGGCATCTCCAGGAGCCGGCGGGTGACCTCCTCGCTGAACGTGACGCCCGTCGGGTTGGAGTAGGTGGGCACTGCCCACATGCCCTTGATGGACGGGTCGTCGGCGGTCAGCGCCGCGCACGCGTCGACGTCGGGGCCGTCGGGCAGCATCGGCACCGGGACCATCTCGATGCCGTAGGTCTCGGTGATCGCGAAGTGCCGGTCGTATCCGGGGACCGGACACAGGAATTTGACCTTCTGGTCCTTCCACGGCCGGTCCGAGTCCACCGTTCCGCGCAGTAGCGAGAACACGGTGAGGTCGTGCATCACCTCGAGGCTCGCGTTGCCGAGCGCCATCAGGTTGTCGGGATCGACGGCGAACAGCTCGCCGAAGATCTGCCGGATCTCGGGCAGCCCGACGATGCCGCCGTAGTTACGGGTGTCGGTGCCGGCGGCGTCGCGGTATTCGTCACCGGGCAGCGCCAGCAAACCGTTGGACAAATCGAGCTGCTCGGGCGCCGGCTTGCCGCGGGTGAGGTCGAGCGAAAGACCTGCCGCGCACAGCGCGTCGTAGAGCTTTCGCAGGTCGGATTGGGTTTCGCGAAGTTGGTCGGCACTCATCGAGTGGTAATTCAACGCGGGGACCTCTCCGTGACACCGGCATCGGTGGGCGGCGCCTCAGGTGCTCGTCTCGAGATTTCTATGGGGACCCCGCGCACCCGAGAGAGCCCGTTGACCCTTGCTGCCTTCCGGCCCTGGGGGAGTTCACAGGATGCACGCCGCGCGGGATCCGCCGACCAGTGTAGCGGGAGGGACCCCTCGCCAGACAAACCGGTCACCGACGACGTCGCTGCCCGGCCGATTTTGGGTTGCACCCCCCTTGGCCGCTATCATCCCCGGTGGAGGATTCGCCTAGTGGCCTATGGCGCTCGCCTGGAACGCGGGTTGGGTTAATAGCCCTCAGGGGTTCGAATCCCCTATCCTCCGCCACGGAAGAACCGCCTGCTACCTGCATTAACGCCAGTAGCGGGCGGTTTTTCGATCTCCATACATCGATTTGTGCATCAGCCCAACAGAAGTTTCGCTTGCCACGCACGCGCCCGCCGATCCATGCGTTGCCACCAGGAAGTGACATACACGTCCACGGCATCGCTGAGACGCCGGTCCACAGTGGTTCCATTGAGGAGCGAACTCAGGCAGAACATCGCACCCACGTACGGCCGTCGCGGCGTCTCTTCGATCGGCGCAAGCGGGGACGGCTTCGACAGCCGCCACAGGTCACGGCGAAAATCGGTCACATGAAAATCGAGCTCAATCATCAGGTTGTACACCGCGTCCATGGCGTCCACGACATTTCGATCGGCGATCAGCCTCACGGAGATCAACTCCCTTTCGACTTCGTCCGTAATCGCGTGTAGTTCCGAGTAGGCAACGTCAACCTCATCGACCGTGAGTTCCTTGTCGTCAAACAACTCGTGCTCACGATTGTGTCGGCGCTGACATAGCTGCAACACGTGGACAGCCGAACGCAGTGTGGTGTCGCGTTGCCAATCCTTCTTCGCGCGATGCGCGCTGCTAGCCAGCGCTCCCCATGCAGCGGCGGCAGATACCACAGCAGCGGTCGCGGCAATAGCTGTCGGTTCCATTGGCGACTATTCCACCTCATTGCGGACCACGACTGCGCCAGCAGCCCCGGCCGACCTGACAGCGTAAGCGAGCAACTCAGACGCCGCTCGACCTTGACCGGGCAGTACATGCGAGTAAACGTCCAACGTAATTGTTTCGGACGCGCCCAAGTCGCCCCGATACGACCTCGACAGGTACACCGAGCGACAGGAGCAGACTTGCGTGAGTATGTCTCAGGTCATGCAGCCTTATCGCAGGTAGGTCAGAGATCGCCTTCCGCGCCGCCTCGCCGCGGGCCCCGCCACCTCCTAGACACCTCGTCGTGGTGACTGGCCGTCGAGATCTCGGCGTCGCGGTGCCCGGCCCGTCGAGTCCCTGGCCGTCGCGGTCCCTGCCTGTCGAGGTCCCCGGCCGCCGACGCGCGGCCACTCGAGGCCCCGGCTTGGTTGATCGAACGATGCATCGCCGCCGATGCATCTGGCCGCATGTAGGTGTACCTAGATGTCGTCCGGCGATCTAAAACGTGATGGTCAAACGCTATTTCTGCACCCAAACGCATCACAACGTATCTCCACTTTCAGGGGTTCGAATCCCCCATCCTCCGCCGAAAACGTCAGGTCAACGACTTGCCGCACCGGAAGGGAACACTTTCGGGTATCACCGCCGGCAGATCGCGTGTGAATTCCCGCGATCTGCCGGCGGTGACGTTTCGGCCCGCGAAGGTCTCGGCGACCCCGATGCTGACAGTTGATCTAAAAAGTGTATTGCACTACATAGAAAGTGCAGTACACTTCTGATGTGCGGATCGAGATCACGCCCAGCGCCCGGCAGCACGGGATCGCCGATGATGAGATCCGCGCCGTGGTTGAATACCCGGCACTACGTGTCGTCTTGACCGCCCGTCGCGTGGGAACTCGCCCGGTCCTCCACATTGGACCGGCTGTCGAGCGCGGCCCGTTCATCGAGGTCATCGTCGATATCGTCGACCCGGTGATCGCTGTCGCATTCCACGCGATGATGCTGCGCAAGAGCCTGGTCACCAACCTCGGCATCGAACATCTTGTCGTTCCGAGTTACGGAACACAGCGATCGTGAGAGGAGAGAATCCATGGGCCGCAAGCTGACTGACGATGACTACGCCGCGATGGCCGACGACTACGCCATGAACGCGCCCACGGCGGAGGAGGTAGTCGGGGACGTCGAAGTCGCAGACCTGGCCGTTCTCCGCCACGGCCGGCCACCGAAGGGCACCGCGTCCAAGGGTAAAACCCCAACAACCTCCGTCCGCCTACCCGAGGATCTGCGGGAAGCGATGGTCCAGCTGGCTGACGCCGAGCACGTCAAACCCGCCGAAATCATTCGTCGGGCGGTCGCAGAGTACGTCGACCGTCACCGCGCCGCGTCGTAGCAGGCGACGACAGTCCCAGCTGGCGAACACGTCGGTGTTCATCTGGTTCGCCAGCGGACAGCCACGCTGATACCGTTACGGCCCCGACGGGCCCGGGTAGCGTGAACTCATGACCTACGTAGTGCTCGGCGCAACCGGCGGTCAGGGTGGTGCGGTGGCCGCCGAACTCCTCGAAGCGGACCTACCGGTGCGGGCCGTGGTGCGTGATCTCGAGTCCAAACGCGCGCAGGAGCTCAGCACCCGCGGCATCGAGTTGGTGACCGGCGACATGGTCAGCGGCGACGGCCTCTTGGACGCGTTCGTCGGGGCCACCGGCGTCTTCGCGCTGACCACGCCGTTCGAGACAGGGGTTGATGCGGAGATCACCCAGGGCACCGCGATCATCGACGCCGCCCGCCTCGCCGGCGTGCCTTACCTCGTCTTTTCCTCGGTGGCCAGCGCCGACCGCGGCACCGGCGTGCCGCACTTCGAGAGCAAATACCGCGTCGAGCAGGCGCTCGGCGACAGCGGTATCCCGCACACGACCGTGGGTCCGACGTACTTCTACGACAACCTGCTCGGCAGCGTCGACGCCCTGACCGCCGCCGGCATCCTGCCCATCGCGATGCCCGCGGACACACCGTTGCAGCAGCTCTCCCGCCGGGATCTCGGTAGGTTCGTCGTCGAGCTGTTTCGCGACCCGACGAGCCACGTCGACGAACGCATCGACATCGCCTCCGATTCGCTGACCCCCGATCAGATGGCCGCCGCACTGTCGTCGGTGTTGACACGCGAGGTGAACGCGGAATCGTATGATCCGGAACGGATCTCGTCGCCCGACATGAGCGCGATGTTCGGTTTCCTGAGCCGGGAGGGTTACCAGGTAGACATCCCGGCGCTCCATCACCGCTTCCCGGCCGTCGGGTGGCAGTCGTTCGCCGAGTGGGCGGCGATCCAGTTCGGGACATGACACAGTTCGGGCCCGACACACCACAGTGCGCGGGCCCGAAACTGGAAGTTTGGACAAGACCGGGGGCTTCTGTAATCACCCGGCCTCTGGTTCAACAAGCGAGTTACAGCATCGCGTGAACGTGCCATCACCGTATCAGGCCGTCGTCGCCGTCGGCCAATCGTCGTCTGGGAAACCGTCGTCTGGGAAACTGGCAGCGTGCTGTTTCCGACGCTGACTCCCGCCGCTGCCGATCTGTCCGATGCGATCGTGGTGGGCGACGACCGACTGTCCCGCGAAGATCTCGTCGGAGCAGCCACCGCGGTGGCCGAACGCATCGGCGGCGCGCACACTCTTGCCGTCCTGGCCCGGCCGACACCGGACACGATTCTCGCGATCGTCGGCTGTCTCATCGCCGGGGTCGCCGCGGTCCCGGTTCCGCCGGATTCCGGGGCACGCGAGCTCGACCACATCCTCACCGATTCCTGTGCGCAGGCCTGGCTCGGTGCAGCCCCCGACGATGCCACGTTGCCGGTGATCCCGGTCCGCCGCTATGCGCGTTCATGGCATCGCCACCCCGAGCCGCCCGAGTCCTCGACGGCCCTGATCCTGTACACCTCTGGCACCACCGGCCTGCCCAAGGGTGTGCCGATCTCGCGGCGGGCCATCGCCGCCGGACTCGACGCACTCGCCGACGCCTGGCGGTGGACCTCCGATGATGCGCTGGCACACGGACTTCCACTGTTTCACGTGCACGGTCTGATCCTCGGCGTGCTGGGGCCGCTGCGTCGCGGCGGGCGGCTGATCCACACGGTGAAGCCCGCCCCGGAGAAGTACGCTGCGGCCATCGACGATGGCGCCACAATGTTCTTCGGCGTGCCCACCGTGTGGACCCGTGTGGCCAATGACGAGTCGGCGGCACAACACCTTTCGTCGGCCCGTCTGCTCGTGTCGGGCAGCGCCCCGCTGCCGGTGCCGGTGTTCGAGAGCATCCGGTCGTTGACCGGCCACGAGATCGTCGAACGCTACGGCATGACCGAGACGATGATCACCGTCAGTACCCGCGCCGACGGAGAACGCCGCCCCGGCTGGGTCGGGTTGCCACTGGCCGGGGTCGACACCCGAATCCGAGAGGGCGACAACGACCTTCCGCATGACGGCGAAACCGTCGGCGACCTGCACGTGCGCGGGCCGATGATGTCGTCGGGGTACCTCAATCAGCCGGAGAAGAGTGCCGAATCCTGGCTTGATGACGGGTTTTTCGCCACCGGCGACGTCGCCGTCATCGACCCGGACGGGATGCACCGCATCGTCGGCCGCCGGGCCACCGACCTGATCAAGTCGGGCGGCTACCGGATCGGCGCCGGCGAAATCGAGACCGTCCTGCTCGGACATCCGGCCGTCGACGAGGTCGCGGTGATCGGCGTTCCGGACGACGACCTGGGCCAGCGGATCGTGGCCTATGTGGTCGGCTCCCGGGTTCCCGACAGCGAACTGATCGACCACGTCACCACCGAACTCTCCAATCACAAGCGGCCCCGCGAGATCCGGTTCGTCGACGGGCTGCCGCGCAACGCCATGGGCAAGGTGCAGAAGAAACTCCTCGACTGACACAAGCGCCATCGCCCCCGACCGCTTCCGCCGCCGATCCCGCCCGTTCCACAAAAGTGCCCCAGAAAAACACCCTCGCCCAAGGCGGCCGTCGGCATTATGTCGATGAGTCGCCTGGAGCGGGTGCATGTCTGGGGCGCTTTTCGGGATGGGCGGTTTTCAGCGTGGAACGCCGGCGGTGGATCACTCGTCCCCCAGGTATCGCCAACTCCTCCAGCGAGATCAGAGGGGATCTGGTCGGCTCGACGCCGACGGCACGGGGAACCCGCCCGCGCGCAAGACCTAGGACGGCAGTCGCCTACCGAACCTGGTTTCGAGCCAGTCACCAGCCGCGCGCACAGGTCGGTGTCGAGCCCACGGGTGCGACTGCTGAAGGTGTCGGTGCAGTAGACGACGCATTGACCTCGGCGACGAGGGCTAGGTCGAGTCCGCGTTCGTTGAGGATCAGCGCGCCGTAGGTGACGCCGTCGGCGTTACGGATCCGCCGACCACATCCTCCGCGTCGGCCATCGCCGGCACTTCTTCGGGAGCGCGAAGCTCATGACCTCGACGTTGCGCACACCGAAACCGACCGCGTGACGCACCAGCTCGAGCTTCTCGTCGGTCGACAACGACAACGACTCGTTCTGCAAGCCGTCGCGTGGCGCCACCTCAACGACCGTCACGTCGCGATCCGTGACTGTGCTGACACTCACGGGCTCACCTAACGATCCCGTTCATCACGGCATTCACGTCACCGAGGACATAGATTCGCCTCATGGAGAGTGTCCTCCCCCGCACGCGCACCCACCGCCGAATCGGGATCGTCGTCTTCGACGGCGTGAAGATGCTCGACTTCTCCGGACCCGCAGAGGTGTTCGTGGAGGCCAACCAGTTCGGTGGTGACTACGAGGTCGTCGTCATGTCTCCGGCGGGTGGTGACGTGACGACGTCGATCGGCGTGCGCGTCAGCACTGCCGCGGTGACAGGGTCGGGAAGGTTCGACACCGTGATGATCGCGGGCAGCGAGATCGCGCCGCCGTTGTTCGTGACGCCGGAATTGATCGCCGCGGTCTCCGACCTCGCCGGACGCACTCGCCGCCTCGCGTCGGTGTGCACCGGTTCGTTTGTGCTCGCCCAGGCCGGGCTACTGGACGGCCGGTCGGCGACGACGCACTGGAAGTTCACCGCCGACCTCGCACACCGCTTCCCCGCGGTGCGGGTGGACCGCGACGCGATCTACGTCCGCGACGGTGACCTCTACAGTTCGGCGGGTGTGGTCGCCGGAATCGACCTGAGTCTGGCCCTCGTCGAGGCGGATCACGGTGCCGAGGTCGCTCGGCGGACTGCGCAGGGCCTACTGGTCTACATGCAACGAGGTGGCGGACAATCGCAGTTCTCCGCGTCACTTGCCGGCACCGCTCCGCGCACCGGTCTGGTACGTCGCGCCACCGACCACATCCACGCGAACCTGCATGTCCCGCACACGGTCGCGAGTCTCGCCCGACACGTCAATGTCAGCGCGCGACAACTGACCCGACTCTTTCGCGAGGAGTTGGGCACCACCCCGGCCGGCTACATCGCCGACGCCCGCTTCGCGGTCGCCCGCGACAAACTGCACGCCGGGTTCACCGTGAGCGCAGCAGCGCACGCCGCCGGCTACGGCAGCGCCGAGGTCATGCGACGCGCCTTCGTCGCCCGCATCGGGGTGTCCCCACGCAAGTACCAGCGACGCTTCTCATCCACCCGGGCAGTCGCCGGGTGATCCGGAGGTCGCAAATGGGGGTGTTTGTGGCGCAGCGAGTGGGACCGCGGAGGACGTAGCGGGCGCACACTGAATGCGCTGGTCAAAAGACCACTACCTCTCGCGAAGGAGCACTGCCATGCCCACGGTCACCACCTCGGACGGCGTCGAGATCTTCTACAAGGACTGGGGTTCCGGACAGCCCGTCGTGTTCAGTCACGGCTGGCCGTTGTCGTCGGACGACTGGGATGCACAGATGATGTTCTTCGTCGAGCACGGGTATCGGGTCGTCGCCCATGACCGTCGAGGGCACGGTCGCTCCACCCAGGTCGCCGACGGCCACGACATGGACCACTACGCCGACGACATGCGTGCCGTCGTCGAGCACCTGGACCTGCGCGACGCGATTCACGTCGGACATTCCACCGGCGGTGGCGAGATCGCACGTTATCTGGCCCGGCACGGCGTCGACCGCGCCGCCAAAGCGGTGCTGATCAGCGCGGTGCCCCCGATCATGGTCAAGACCGACAGCAACCCCGACGGACTGCCGAAGGAAGTGTTCGACGATATCCAGCAGCAGGTCGCGCAGCGTCGTGCCGACTTCTTCTGGGAGTTCGCCGCCGGACCGTTCTACGGATACAACCGCGAGGGTGCGCAGCCGTCACAGGGCGTCATCGCCAACTGGTGGCGCCAGGGCATGATGGGCGGTGCGAAAGCGCACTACGACGGGGTGGTGGCGTTCTCGCAGACCGATTTCACCCCGGATCTCGAGAAGATCGAGATCCCGGTGCTGGTGTTGCACGGGGAGGACGATCAGGTCGTGCCCTACCAGGACGCCGGGGTGCGATCCGCGGAGTTCTTGCCGAACGCCACACTGAAGACCTATCCGGGATTCCCGCACGGAATGCCGACGACGGAGGCGGACACCATCAACGCCGACTTTTTGGAGTTCTTCCGCAGCTGATGCAGACCTCGGACCGGGCCCACCTTCGCGTCGTCCCGTTGCCAGCCCTTGACCCTTTCAGCGCGCACGCCGTACCGTTGACCCATCGACTTACAGCGTAAGCTTGGAGCGACGATGAGGGCCATGACCCAGCACGAATACGGCACCAGCGACTGTCTGCGCCTGGGTGAGGTCGATCGACCCGTACCGAAACGGGACGAGGTCCTGGTGCGGGTGCATGCCGCCGGCCTCGACCGCGGCACCTGGCACCTCATGACGGGCACGCCCTACGTCGCACGCCTCGGTCTCGGCCTGCGACGCCCCCGGTGGCCGGTGCCCGGCCGTGACCTGGCCGGAGTCGTCGCCGAGGTCGGCCCGGACGTGGACGCCTGGTCGGTGGGCGACGAGGTGATCGGTACGGCGGGCGGGTCGATGGCCGAGTACGCGGTGGTGCCGGTCAAGCGCCTAGGTCGCAAGCCCGCCGGCGTCTCCTTCGAGGAGGCTGCGGTACTTCCGGTGTCGGGACTGACCGCGCTGCAGGCCGTTCGTGACGCGGGTCGGGTGATCTCGGGGAATCGCGTGCTGGTGATCGGCGCATCCGGCGGTGTCGGTTCGTATGCCGTGCAGATCGCCGCGGCGTTCGGCGCCGACGTGGTGGCCGTGGCCAGCGGTCCGAAATCCGAATGGGTGCGGTCGTTGGGCGCTGCGCAGGTGATCGACTACACCCGCGACGACATCGACGCTTCCGCCGGCCCATTCGACGTCATCCTCGACATCGCGGGCAATCGAGAAGTCTCGGCCCTGCGACGCCTGCTGACCTCGCGCGGCACCCTCGTCATCGTCGGCGGCGAAGGCGGTGGAGACCTGTTGGGCGGCATCCAACGTCAGCTCGGCGCGATGCTGCTGTCGCCGTTCGTCAAGCACCGGTTGGTCGGCATCATCGCCAAGGAGAGCGCCGACGACCTGGCCGTGCTGAGGTCGATGGTCGAGGCCGGCACGCTGCGCCCCACCCTGGACCGGACGTTCACGCTGTCCGAGGCCGCGAAGGCGATGGATTACCTCACCGAAGGGCAGGTGCGCGGAAAACTGGCGGTGTCGATCTGAGATCGCCTTCGACCCTGTGCAACCGACCTTGCGCTCCGCTCCCGACCCGACCATGGTGGAACCCATGCCCATCGAGGTCCGCCCGGCAACCCGTTTCGCCGATGTCCGCGCGGTCATCGGACCCAAACGCCCGGACGCCAACGTTTGTTGGTGTCTGAGCTACCGCATACCGAACAAGCTCAACCAGGAGCTCGCGCGCGAGGAGCGCGGCGAGTACGTGCGGAAGTTGTGTCGACGAAAACTCGCCCCGGGTGTGCTCGCCTATGACGGTGACGACGTGGTCGGGTGGGCGGCGGTCGCCCCACGCGCCGACACCACTTTCGCCGGCAACCGCAAGATCCCCCACGTCGACGATCTCGACGTGTGGTCGGTGTGGTGCATCCGGGTGCGGCCCGGCCATCGCAAACAGGGCATCTCCCACGCACTGTTGGCCGGGGCCGTCGGCTTCGCCCGCGACCACGGCGCACCGGCCGTCGAGGGCTATCCGGTGGACAACCGCGGTGCGAAGGTGGATCTCACGATGGCGTACGTGGGAACGCGGAAGCTGTTCGAGGACGGCGGTTTCGAGTGGGCGGCAGACACCGACTCGGTCCTCAACCGCTTCCCGCGAGTCCTGATGCGACTCGACCTCCGGTAGTCGCATCCAACGAGAACTCCGCAACCCATCGCGGGTTGCCTCACCGCAACCCATCGCTGGTCGACCAGCGTCCGAGGCACCAGCCGACGAAGCGCACTTCACTGCTGGTCGAGTAGCGTCCGAGGCGCCAGCCGAGGAAGCGTATCGAGACCAGGCAACCCGAACCCACCTCGTCACGCCAGCTCGCCCAAAGCGCACTCCGGCACGTGGATCCATCCCTCCCGCGCCGCCACCTCGAGGTCCGCGCCATCCGGGAGCCGAGTACGCCCCAGCGCCGCGGCCCGCGCGATCAGCGCGGTGATCACCGCGTCGAAGGCGTTGTCATCGGACATGAGCAACTCACGGTGACCACTCAGGTCCAACCACGGGGCCCGCGCGACCAGCGACTCGTACGACACCGCGAGTACATCGCGACGCGCGACACCTTTGTATCCGCGATGCGTCAACCCCCAGTGTTTCAGCGCCGCAGCCGGATACGCCTCCACCGCCCAGCCGTCGACACGGTCGGCGATGCCCAGGTCGGCCAGCAGTCCGACGCAGCGGAAGGCGACATGAGCGATCTGGTCGGCCGAGACGCTCAGCGGGTTGCCGAGTTTCGCCTCCGCGACAACCCGGTCGGTCCGACGATAGGCCAGCGGCCGCCGGCGATCGATGTCGTCGAGCCCACGTCCGGCGGAGAGCTTGCCGTTATGTTGTGCCACAACGAGATCGACGAACGCATCGGGCCAACCGAACGGCGCGTCGATGCCGATGCGTTCAGCGCCCGCGACGAGTTCGCGAATCCGTGCATCGTCGGCCGGCATCGTCAGCTCTACGAGTCGCGCGGTCCCGTCGGCCCACTCGATGACCGCGACCGCCGTGCGTACCGGCGATGCGGCGAGATCGATTCCGACGGTGCGCATCAGGCGATGACCCTTCGTGACGCTCGCAAGCTCGCTCCTCAGGGATCAAGTTGCGAAGGGTCGTCAGAACTTCCCGTCGAGGAATTCCGCGTAGGCCGGCAGGTCGAGCTGACCATGGCCCGACAGCCCGATCACCACGACCTCCTCCTTGTCGCTGTTGGCGACGTGGGCGGCGCACGCGGCAATCGCATGCGTCGACTCCGGCGCAGGCACGATGCCCTGCGACCGCGCGAACTGCACACCCGCACTGAACGCATCGTGCTGGCTGATCGCCACGCCCTCCACCAGACCGAGCTCCACGGTGTGACTGAGCGCAGGCGCCATGCCGTGGTAACGCAGTCCGCCGGCATGGATCGGGTCGGGTACGAAATCCATACCGAGGGTGTGCATCTTGAGCAGCGGGGTCAGGCCGGCGACGTCGCCGTGGTCGTAGCGGTACTCGCCTTGGGTGATCGACGGGCACGCGGCGGGCTCAGCCGCGACGATGCGCGGGTTGGACCGACCGTGGATCTTCTCCCGCAGGAACGGGAACGAAAGTCCAGCCAAGTTCGAACCGCCACCGGCACAACCGAACACGACGTCGGCGCCGCCGTCCTCGACCGCGTTGAGCTGCTCGACTGCTTCCACGCCGATGACACTCTGATGTAGCACCACGTGGTTGAGCACGCTGCCCAGCGCGTAGCGGGTGTCCGGATCGGCGGCGGCCACCTCGACCGCCTCGCTGACCGCCATGCCCAGGCTGCCGGTGGTGTTCGGATCCTTCGCCAGCATCGCGCGACCCGACTCGGTCAAATCCGACGGCGAGGGGTGCAAGGTGCCCCCGTAGGTGCGGATGAGGTGACCGCGATACGGCTTGGAGTCATAGGACGCGCGGACCTGCCACACCTCGATGTCGATGCCGAACTGGGCGCCGGCGAAGGCGAGCGCACTGCCCCACTGCCCGGCGCCGGTCTCGGTGGTGAGCTTCTGCACGCCGTCGACGCTGTTGTAGTACGCCTGCGCGACGGCCGAATTGGTCTTGTGACTACCGACGGGGCTGACGCCCTCGTACTTGACGTAGATGTGCGCCTTGGTGTTGAGCGCCTCCTCGAACCGCCGCGCCCGGATCAGCGGCGACGGCCGCCACATCCGATAGATCTCCCGCACCGGTTCGGGGATCTCGATGTAGGGCTCGGTCGAGACCTCCTGCGCGATCAACCCGGCCGGGAACAGGGCAGCGAGGTCCTCGGGGCCCACCGGCTCCTTGGTGCCCGGATGCAGATGCGGCGGGATCGGGGTCCCCAGTTCTGCCGCGAGGTTGTACCAGTGCGTGGGCACCCCAACGGTGACCAGTTCCGGGTTGGTGGCGTCCACGTTCATCGTCATGCAGGTCACCATAGCGGGCGGCGTGAGCTGGGTCGTATGCCATCGAGCCCGAACCCGGTCCGGACGCGGCACACCCGCCCGCGTGTCCGCGAGCATCACCGCTCAGGGACTTCGGCTGCATAATCCATCCGGGCAGGCTCAGCGGTGATCCCGCCGGACACGGTGGATCGGGTCGTGGCGTCCAGCCCGGACCCTGACAACCCCTGTGGGCAGGAAGGAGGGGCACCGACTACGACCGACGCCGCGCCGCCGACTGTGCGTCGCGATTCTCCTCGAGCGCCGCGATCACGGTGCGGGCGTCGTGCGGGCCGCGGTGGCGCCGTCCGTTGAGGAAGAAGGTCGGGGTCCCACGGGCACCGCTCGCCTCTGCGCTGCGCTCATCGTCGCTAATCCGCCCGGCGAGTTCGGAGCTCTCGAGGTCGAGCACAAACCGGCTCACATCCAAGTCGAGCTGCTCGGCATAGCCAACCAGATGCTCGGAAGACAGTTCGGCTTGGTTCGCGAACAGCAGATCGTGCATCTCCCAGAACCTGCCCTGCTTGCCGGCGGCCTCTGCGGCGAGTGCCGCGAGGTAGGCGTGTGGGTGATACTCGTAGATCGGCAGGTGCCGCACGATGTAACGGACCTCGTCGCCGAAGTGCGCGTGTACGTCGTTCCACATGCCGGTGGTCTTCGCACAGAACGGACATTCGAAATCCATGAACTCGACCACGGTGAGCGGGGCGTCGACCGGTCCGCGGACATGGTCGACCTCGGGATCCACCGGCGGCTCGAGGGTGATGGGCAGATCGGCGGTCGTCTCACCCCATTTGACGCGGGCCCGGGTGAAGATCAGCCAGCCCAGCGCGGCCGCACAAACCATCGCGATCAGCACACCCACGGTGGCCTCCGCCGCCTGCGTGGTGTCGGTGAACGCCAGCCCGACGATCAGCAGGGACACGGTGAATCCGATCCCGGCCAGCGCCGAGCCGCCCAACAGACTGCCCCGCCCGACGCCTTCGGGCAGCCGGCCGAGTCCGGCGCGCACCGCCAGCCACGCGCCCAGCGAGATGCCGAGGAACTTGCCGAGCACCAATCCCGCGACGACGCCCCAGGTGATGGTCGAGGCCAGCGCGTCGGTGAGCACTCCCCCGCCGAGCGCGATGCCCGCGTTGGCCAGCGCGAACACCGGCACCACGAACAACGAGACCGGGGCACGCAGCACGTCGTGCAGTCGCTGGTTGACCGAGATCGACCGGGCCAACCCACTGCGCGCGGTACGCGCCACCCCGGCCTCTGGTGACTGCCAGTAGTCGCGGAACAGCGCCTTCGCCGATTCGACGTGGTCGCGTTCCGTCGCAGCCGCCGGCACCAGCAGACCGGCCGCCATCCCGGCCAGCGACGGATGCACACCTGAGGCCAGCGTTGCCGCCCACACCACCACCACCAGCGTCACGTACGGCGCGCTACGCCAGACCGTGGTGCGCGACAGCAACCACAACCCGACCAGACCGGCGACGGCGATCAACAACGCGACCACATCGAGGTCGTCGGAATACACCACGCCGATGATCGACACCGCGAGGAAATCGTCCACGACGGTCAACGTCAGCAGAAACACTCGCAGCTGATTCGACAGCCGCGGACCCAGGATGGCCAGCGCACCCAACAGGAACGCCGTGTCGGTGCCGACCACCACGCCCCAGCCGTCGGCGGCATCGCGTCCGGCGATCAGCAGGTAGATCACGGCCGGCACCACCACACCGGACACCCCGGCGACCAACGGCACCATCGCCCGGCGGCGGTCGCGCAACGATCCGACGGAGAACTCCTGGCGCACCTCGAGCCCGATGACGAAGAAGAACAGCACCATCAGGCCGTCGTTGATCCAGTGCTGCAATGACATGTCGACGCCGTGGGCCCCGAAGCTCAGGCCCACCTCGGTGTGCCACAGCTCGGCGTAACTGTCCGACGGCAGGTTTGCCCAGATCAGCGCCGCGATCGTGACTGCGACGAGCAGCGCGGCGCTGCCGGTCTCGGTCCGCAACCAGTCGCTCAACCGCCGCGTTCGCACCACCACCACCGCGCCACTCCCTTCACACCGATGACGGCCGAGTCGGCGTCACACCCGATCATCATCGACAACGTCGGGACGTCGCGCATTCCCGACGGGAGCTCAGGCCCAGGTCCAGTCCCGGATCTCCGGGAGGTCCTCGAAGTGCTCGCGGACGTATTCGTGGTGGCGCGCCAGTTGGCCACGGCAGTGCTCGGCGAGCTCCTCGCTGCGTTCGGGCACGCGCCGCGCCCGGCGCAGCGCCTCGAGCACGAGGTGGTAGCGGCTCATCTTGTTGAGCACCACCATGTCGAACGGTGTGGTGGTGGTGCCCTGCTCAGCGAACCCACGCACGTGGAATCGATCGGCGTCGGGCCGGCCGTGCAACAGCTGATGCACTGCGCGGGCGTAACCGTGGAAGGCGACCACCACGTGTCCGTCCTCGGTGAACAGGTCGGCGAAGTCGTCGTCGGTCATCCCGTGCGGATGGTCGGCCTGCGACAGCAGGGCCATCAGATCCATCACGTTGACGACCCTTACCCGCAGGTAGGGCACCCATTCCCGCAGCAGTTGCGCCGCCGCGAGGATCTCCTGGGTGGGCACGTCACCGGCGCCGGCGAGCACGATGTCGGGGTCATCGCCGCTGTCCCCTTCGGTTCCGGCCCAGTCCCAGATCGACGCGCCGGCCGCCGCCTGCTCCCCGGCCTCCTCGATCGACAGGTACTGCAGGTGGGGCTGTTTGTCGACGACCAACAGGTTCACGTGGTCGCGGCTTCGGAAACAGTGCTCGGCGATCGACAGCAACGAGTTGGAGTCCGGCGGCAACCAGATCCGCACCACGTCGGGTGCAAGTGGCATCACCGCGTCGATCAGGCCGGGCCCCTGATGGGAGAACCCGTTGTGGTCGTTGCGCCAGCATGTCGACGTCAACAGGATGTTCAGCGACGCCACCGGTTCACGCCAGCTCAGGTGCGACGCGTGCTGTAGCCACTTGGTGTGCTGGATGACCATCGACGCACTGATCATCGCGAACGCCTCGTAGGTGGCGAACAGCCCATGCCGGCCGGTGAGCAGATAGCCCTCCAGCCAGCCCTGGCACAGATGCTCGCTGAGCACCTCCATCACCCGCCCCGACGACGAGAGGTCGTCGTCGAACTCGGTGGTGGGCAGCTGCCAGCAGCGGTCGGTCACGTCGAACACGGCGTCGAGTTTGTTGCTGGCGGTCTCGTCCGGACAGAACAACCGGAAGGTGCCGCCGCCGTCCGGGGTGGTGTTCTCCGTGTAGATGTCGCGCATGTATTCGCCGAGGACGGTGGTGGTGGGATGGATGGTGGCACCGGGTTTGTCGACGTCGACGGCATAGCGCGCGATGGGCGGCAGTTTCAGCGGGGTCAGCAGGCGGCCGCCGTTGGCGTATGGCGTCGCGCCGAGCCGACGATCACCGGCGGGCGCGAGAACTCGGATGTCCTCGACCACCGCACCGGTGTCGTCAAAGAGATCCTCGGGCCGATAAGACCGGAGCCAGCTCTCCAGTTGGCGCAGGTGTTCGGGGTTGTCGCGCACCCCGGACAGCGGTACCTGATGCGCCCAATGGGTGCCCTCGATGCGACGTCCGTCTACTTCGGACGGTCCTGTCCACCCCTTGGGGGTGCGCAACACGATGGCCGGCCATCGGATGTCGTCAGCGCGACCGCCGTCCCGCGCGGCTACCTGGATCTCGCGAATCAGACGGTGGGAGTGATCTATGGCGGCTTTCAAGTCGCCGAACACCGCGCGTGGGTCGTCGCCCTCGACGAATACCGGCGCCCAGCCCTGGCCGCCGAGGAAGTCGGCGATGTCGGCGTCGTCGCTTCGGCCGAACACGGTGGGGGCGGCGATCTTTGCGCCGTTGAGATGCAGGATGGGCAGGACCGCACCGTCGCGTTCGGCGTTGAGGAAGGCCGGGAGCTTCCATGACCCCGCGAGTGGACCGGTCTCGGCCTCGCCGTCGCCGATGACACATGCCACCACCAGGTCCGGATGGTCGAAGGCGGCGCCGGCCGCGTGCACCAGGGCGTAGCCGAGTTCACCACCCTCATGGATACTGCCGGGTGTCGGCACGCTCACATGGCTGGGAATGCCTCCGGGCGTGGAGAACTGGCGGCACAGGCGGCGCACGCCGCGTTCGTCGAGAGTGACGTGCGGATAGATGTCGGTGTAGGTGCCCTCGAGGTAGGTGTTGGCCACCAGCGCCGGACCGCCGTGGCCCGGTCCGGTGATGTAGAGCCAGTCCGTGTCGGTCTCGCGGATCACCCGATTGAGCACGACGTAGATCGCGGACAACCCCGGACTGGTACCCCAGTGCCCGAGCAGTCGCGGTTTGATGTGCTCGACGGTCAGCGGTTCGCGCAGTAACACGTTGTCCTGCAAATAGATCTGCGCAGCGGTGAGGTAGTTGGCCGCGTCCCACCACCGCAGATCGGCGGACAGGTCGGCGTCGTCGTAGGTGTGGTCGGCGGTTCGGGCAGCGGTCATCAGGACCCCTTCGGTGCTACCGGATGTGGCCTCGTTCCCTTGCCGTCTCCATCGTGCCAGACGGACTCCCCGCGCACGGCCGATCGCACACCGCTACCCGGGTAGCCGGTATTCCTGGCGCGGCCGACCGGTGCTGCCGTACTGCAACGCCATGTTCAGCCGCCCGGCAGTGACGAGGTGAGCGAGATGTCGGCGCGCCGTGGCCGGTGACACCCCGACCGCCGAGGACACCTGATCGGCGAACAGTGGGCCGTCGGCATCGGCGAACAACTCCAGGATGCGATGTTCGGTGGGGGACGCGGCATCGGCGCGTTCGGCGGCCCGCGTGCCGAAGCGCAACGCCGACAACGCGGTGTCGACCGCGTGCTGATCGACGTCGTCGGCGGACAGCACCCGCCGGTACTGGACGTATCCGGCGAGCCGACGGGCGAGTTCGGTGTCATCGAACGGCTTGATCAGGTAGGCCAGCGCCCCGGCCCGCATCGCCGCACGCACCGCGCCCGCGTCGGTCTCGGCTCCCACGATGAAGGTGTCGCACGGCAACTCGCCCACGAGGTCGATTCCGGAGCCGTCCGGCAGGTAGACGTCGAGCAGCACGAGGTCGATGGCGCTGCCGTGATTGGCCAACGCGGAGCGCGCCGCGGCGACGCTGCCCGCACGGTCGATCACCCGGAACCCGCGCACCGCCTCGACGATGCTCGCGTGCAGCGCGGCGACCCGGAAATCGTCGTCGACGATGAGCACACCCAACTCGTCGTTCATCGGTCTCCCTCTCCGTCCTGGTCGGCCGTCTGCGCGGTCTCCAACACCGCGGGCAGGCGGGCGACGAGCACCGCGCCGCCATCGTCGCCGCCGGGGTCCGCGACCCAGATGTCGCCGCCGATGCGTCGGGCGATCTGCCGTGACAGCGCGAGCCCCATGCCGCGCCCACCGGGTACCGCCGCGTCCGCCTTGGTGGTCACGCCCTCGGCGAATATCTCGGCCGGGTCGTCGAACGAAATACCCGGACCGGAATCGGCGACACTGATGATCAGGTCGTGTCCGTCGGTGATCACCTCCACCTCGACGGCGCCGTGAGCATCGCCTCCCGGCCCGGCGGCCTCGGGGCGCGCGGAGGCATCGATCGCGTTGTCGACGAGGTTACCCAACACGGTGGTCACCACAACCGGATCGCGCAAGCTGCCCTGCACCCAGGTCTGGTCACCGAGGGTGAGCGTGGTCGCCCGTTCGCGCGCGTGGGCGGCCTTGGCGTCCAGGAATGCTTCGAGGTGCGGCTCGCCCACATTGTCGAGGCCCGCCAGGCGCGCGCCTCGGCCGCCGACGCCGTTGACCTCCTCGAGGTAGTCGATGGCTTCGGCCGTGTGTCCGTGCCGGAGCAAGCCGGCGAGGACGTGCATCCGATTCGCCGTCTCGTGTCGATGCGCCCGCAACACCGTGCTCATCGCACGAATCGAATCCACCTCGCGGGTCAGGTGCTCCACGTCGGTGCGGTCAACCACCGACAGCACCATTCCCAGGTCGCGGCCGTCGGCTTCGACGGTGTGCGAGCTGACCAGCACCACCCGGTCCCCGATGGTCGCGGCGACCGGGTCGGGTGTCGGCCGGTCCAGCACGCCCCGCACCCGGGGACTCAGCGAGAGCTCGTCGACATCGGTTCCGACCGGGTCGGGCAGATCGAGCAGTCGTCGCGCGGTGTCGTTGGCGACGCGCACGACGCCGCTGCTGTCGACGGCGAGCACGCCGTCGGCGATGGAGTGCAGCACTGCGCCCTGCTCGCGCACCAGCTCGGTCAGCTCGTCGGGTTCCAAGCCGAGGGTCAGCCGGCGCCAGCGCCGGGCGAGCAGGATCGATCCGAGCGCCCCCACCCCGAGCGCGACCAGCGCGATGATCGCGGTGGCGGCGATGTCGCGACGGGTCTCGGCGGCCAGCCGCTCGGTGGACACGCCCACGCTGACAAAACCGACCACTCGGCCGTCGTCGACGATGGGCACCTTGGCCCGCACCGATTCACCGAGGGTCCCGCGGTCCGTGGTCACCTCCTCGTTGCCGGCCAGGGCGTTGGACGGGTCGGTGGAGACATGTTGCGCGAGCTGGTCGTCGTCGGGGTGAGCCAGCCGGATGCCGGAGGCGTTGCCGATGACGACGAACAACGCGCCGGTGCGCTGCCGCACCGCGTTGGCCTCGGATTGCAGCGGACCGGCCGCCAGCTGTGCCGGGTCGAGGACGGCGCCCTGACGTACGGCGACCTCGTCGATGACGGTCGAGTCGGCGGCCACCGACTGGGCGATGGCGAGCGCTCGTTGCGCGTACTCGTCGCGGACCCGGTCGTCGGCGCCGGAGAGCACCAGCCCGAAACCGACGGCGAGGCTGACCGCGATGACGGCGAGTTGCAGGAGCAGTACCTGCGTTCGCAATCGCATGCGGCCAGCCTATTCGCCGGTGAGGTGGGCTCAGATCAGAACGGGATCGCGCCGATCAGGCAGCCGACGCCGAGCATCACCAGCGACACCGCCGCGGCTCGCCACAGCACCTTCTTGTGGTGATCGGCCAGCCCGACGCCGGCGAGGGCCACCAGCAACAGGATCGCCGGCACGAGCGGACTCTGCATGTGGAAGGGCTGACCGGTGATCGAGGCACGAGCCATCTCGGCGGGATCGATGCCGTAGCGGGTCGCGGTCTCTGACAGCACCGGCAGCACACCGAAATAGAAGGCGTCGTTGCTCATCAGGAAGGTCAACGGGATCGACAACACGCCGATGACGACGGCCATGTGCGGTCCCATCCAGTCGGGGATACCCGAGGCCAACCAGTGCGCGATGGCCTCGACCATGCCGGTTCCGCTGAACACGCCGGTCAGTACCGCGGCGGCCAGCACCATCGCCACCACCGACACGATGCTCGACGAGTGCCGGGTGATGGCCGCCTGCTGATCCTTCAGATGGGGGAAGTTGACGGCCAGCGCGATACCGGAGGCGATCATGAACAACACCGGGATCGACACCAGGTCCAGACCGAGGACCGCCAGCAGTGCGACGGTGAGCCCGGCGTTCACCCAGAAGAGTCTGGGGCGCAGCGTGTCCCGGTTCGGATCGAGGATGCCGGTGAAGGCGGAGGCCGCCGGGTCGGCGGGTGCGCCGTCGGGTGCGGTGGGCAGGTCGCGAGTCACGGCTTCGGAGTCGCTGTAGTCGCCGGAACCGCCGGTGACCGAACCGCTTCGCCCGGCGCGGCCACCGCGGGGCACGTCGGTCCCCGACCCGCCACTGGCGGCTACCAACACCTCGTCGCGCGGCGCCAGCACCGACTCGCGGATCTCGATCTGCCCGATACGACGGCGTTCCAGCACACCGAGATGGAAGGCGAACAACAACACCACGATCAGTCCGGCGGCGAGTGCCGGAACCATCGGCAGGAACACCGAATTGGTGTCGATGCCCAGCGCGCTCGCCGCCCGTGCCGTCGGCCCTCCCCACGGGAGAATGTTCATGGTGCCGTTGGCCAGGCCCGCGACCACCGTCAACACCACCGGACTCACACCGAGTTTCAGATACAGCGGCAGCAGTGCTGCGGTGGTGACGATGAAGGTGGTGGAGCCGTCGCCGTCGAGGGAGATGAGCATCGCCAACACCGCGGTACCCACCACCAGGCGCGCCGGATCGTTGCGCACCGCGCGGACGATGAATCGGATGATCGGGTCGAAGAGTCCGACGTCGATCATGATGCCGAAGAAGATGATCGCGAAGAACAGCATCGCCGCGGTGGGCGCGAGGTCTTCGATGCCGTCGACGATCATGTCACTGATGTCGAGGCCGGCGCCCGCGAACAGACCGAACGCGACCGGCACCAGGATCAGCGCGACCACCGGGGTCGCCCGTTTGGTGATGATCAGGAACATGAAGGTGGCCACCATACCGAGGCCGAGTGCTACCAACATTGCCAAGCTCTTTCTGCGTGGGGGACGGCCGGAGGTGTGCGGACTCGTGGTCGCGGCCGTTACAAGAGCACTCTGCGGGTAATGCAGGTCACAGTCACGCTTGCGCGCATAACTCGTCTTTTGCGCGTTTTGTGCATGGACGCGAGGTGATCTCGATACGGCTCCTCGCTGCGCTCGTCACCTACTCGATCAGCCGAACCAACCGCTGGTCGAGTAGCGACCGAGCCCCTGGGCGAGGCCGCGTATCGAGACCCCCGCACCACACCCTCGATCAGCCGAACCAACCGCTGGTCGAGTAGCGACCGAGCCCCCGGGCGAGGCCGCGTATCGAGACCCCGCACCACACCCTCAGTCCGGCAACATAGGTGCGTCGTCGCCGTGGTGGCGGCCGACGAGCACGGCCCGGGTCACCGCATCCCTGCCGAAACGGTTGCGCAGTGCGTCCATCGCGATGTCGAGGTCGGCGGCATGGTCGGACTCGAATGGCAGACTCAGCTGGACGCTGTCGTGGTCGTCGAGGTTGGTCAGCGACAACCCGATCAGCGTGCACCCGCGCTCCCGGATCAGCGGCTTCGCGTCGTCGAGCAGACCGCGTGCGACGGCCATGATGATGTCGGTGCGATCGGTGCATTCCAGGAACGACCGCGATCGTGTGGCACGACCGAAATCGTCGAACCGCAGCCGCAGCACCACGGTTCGGCAGACCCGATCCGCGCCGCGCAGCCGTTTGCCCAGACGTTCGACGATCGCGACGAGCGTGGCCTCGATGTCGGCCTCGTTCTTCGGTCGACGCCCGAGCGCACGCTGGGAACCGATCGACCGGCGCCGACGACCCGTCTCGACCCGCCGCGGGTCGCGCGCCATCGACAAGGCATACAGATGCCGGCCTGCGCCCCGGCCGAGCAGACCGCACAGGCCGTGCTCACCGAACGCGGCGAGATCGCCCACCGTACGGATGCCTGCGTCGGCGAGTTTGCCCTCGGTGACGGCGCCGACACCCCACAGCCGCCGCACTGGCAGGGGATGCAGGAACTCGAGTTCGGTGCCCGGCGCCACCTCCAGCAACCCGTCGGGCTTGGCGACCGCACTGGCCACCTTGGCCAGGAACTTGGTACGCGCCAGACCGACGGTGATCGGCAGCCCCACCTCGGTGGCGACACGTTTGCGCAGGTCAGCGGCGATCTTCAGCGGAGTGCCGCTGATCCTGTGCAGGCCGCCGACGTCCATGAATGCCTCGTCGACGGAGATACCTTCGACGACGGGCGTGATGTCGTCGAAGATCTCGAACACCGCGCGGCTGGCCTCGGAGTATGCGTCGAATCGCGGGCGCACCTCGATCGCGTCGGGACACAGTGCCCGGGCCTCCCGACCAGACATCGGCGTCCGCACCCCGTACGCCTTCGCCTCGTAGCTTGCCGCCAGCACCACCCCACCGCCGACGATCACCGGACGTCCCCGCAGGCGGGGATCGTCACGCTGCTCAACCGAGGCATAGAAGGAATCCAGATCGGCATGCAGGATCGTGGCCTCCGACCGGTCCTTACGCTCGATGCGCATAGAACATATGTTCGCATGGCGGTCTGACAAGTACGGTCGGAGTATGAACGAGCACACACACGGCGACATGGACGGCGCAGCGGAATGGGACCAGCGGTACAGCAGCGCCGACCGCCTGTGGACCGCCGACGTCAATCCCGCCCTGATCACGGAGATCGCCGACGTTGAGCCGGGCGCCGCGCTCGACGTCGGCTCGGGTGAGGGCGCCGACGCACGCTGGCTGGCCGACCGCGGCTGGCAGGTCACCGCCGTCGACATCTCCCAGGTGGCCATCGACCGCGCCCGTGAAACCGACACCCGGGAGGCGATCACCTGGTTGCGCGCCGATCTCACCGTCGACGAGATCCCCGGCCGCGACTTCGGCCTGGTGTCGCTGCACTATTTCCCGCTCGCCCGCACCGACGAGACCTCGATCCGCAGGATCATCGAGGCGGTCGGGCCCGGTGGTCGACTGCTGATGGTCTCCCACGAGGCCGAGGGCATCCGCGCGCACGGCCGCAACCCCGACGACTACTTCCAGCCCGCCGACGTCGCCGCCCTGCTCGCAGACGGCTGGACGATACTCACCGACGAGACGCGGGAACGCGGCGTGGCCGCCGGCGGTGGAGCGCACACCCACGATGTGGTGCTACACGCCCGACGTGCCGAATAGTTCCCGTCGAGTGGGCGCCGTTTCCCGTCGACTGGGCGCCGTTTCCCGTCGACTGGGCGCAGCGTCCGCGGAATCTAGACGCCGTACCGCTTGTCCAGCAACCGAATTCGACCACCCACCACAGCCCGATCCGGGTGCCCGGCCGGCAACCGGTGCTCGAGTCGACGCCATGCGACCAGGTCGTCCCGACCATGGGTCGACGACGTCCACTTGCGCAACGTGGTGACCTCCCCCTGCGCGATGAGCCGGGAACGCAGATCCTCACGCAGTTCCTCGAAGAGCTCCACGACACCCGGCGCCGACGATTCGGCGAGCAATCCGCCGCGACCGAGCAGGTCGATGACCCCGCCGAGGTCGCTACCGGCCGCGATACGGTCACGGACCTCGGAGACGTCGGAGGTCAGTTCGACGGTCAGCCGGTAGGGCCGCGACGCCACCACGTCGGTACCCAGATCCCTACGCAGGCGGGAGATCTCGGCCCGCACGGTGACCGGGTCCACCCCGTCCTCGGCGAGCAGCAGCGCGAGTTGTTCGGTGTTGAGCCCTTCCGGGTAAGCCTGCAGGAGCAGCAGGATCTCGGCGTGACGCCGCGACAGGCTGCGCTCGCCCCCGCTCGCCCGCCACATGTAGCCGCCCGCGCCGAGCACCGACAGCCGAGCCCCGGCCGGCGCCGGCGAGAACGTGGTCGGATCAGCGAGGTCGACTGCACGGGATTGCATTTCGCGCTCCACAGCGGCCACCACCGAACGTACCGCGGCCAGCGCGAACGGTGCCGCCACCTCACGTCCGCCGGTCACGTCGATGACACCGATGACGTGGCCGGTGATGGGATCGTGCACCGGCGCGGCGGCACAACTCCATTGCTGGACGGGCCCGGCGAAGTGTTCTGGACCCACCACCTGCACCCCGCGGTCCACCGCCAGCGCCAACCCCGGAGCGTTGGTGCCGACCACTTCCTCGCTCCACAGCGAGCCCTCGACGAAATTGATGTCGGCAGCCCGGTCGCGCGCGTCGGTGGCACCCTCCACCCACAGCAGTCGCCCGGCCTGGTCGGTCAGCGCCACCACCACCCCGGTGTCGGCGATGTCGTCGAGCATCAGCGACTGCACCAGCGGACGCACCGCGGTGATCGGGTGCGCGGCGCGATACTCGGCGAATTCTGCGGCACTCATCGCCGCGGTGTCGTCGTCGGGGACCGCCTCCCCGGGATTCACGCCCCGACTGACCGAACGCGCCCAAGAGTCCCGCACCAACGAACGTACCGAGTCGTCGGCGGGGGCGATGCCGGACAGGAAGTCCTCATACGCCCTGCGGACACGGGAGGACGCCGAGACAGGATCGCTCATCAGCCCTCCGTAATCGGTCTCATCTGCTCCGATCGTGCCGCCCGGAGTGGTGGGGGCAACACGACCCCCGTCCCGCAAGCCTAGCGTGACGCACGTCGCACTAAGAGAATCGTGCGGCAAACTGTCCCGGGGTCATCCCGGTGACGGTGCGGAAGTCACGCACCAGGTGCGCTTCGTCGGCGTAGCCCAGCTCGGCCGCGATCACCGCGAGGGTGGTGTCGGCGCCGCGCAGCCGCTCGGCCGCTTCCTGCAGCCGCCGCCGCTGGATCAGCCACTTCGGGGTCAGCCCGAGTCGCCGTCGGGTCAGTCGCTGCAGGCTGCGTTCGGTGACGTGGAAGCGGTCGCAGATCTGGGTCACCGACGTCACCGACGAGTCACCCTCGACAAACTCGACGATCGCATTGATCAGCAGCCCGTCGTCGTCGACCGGCGCGAACCCACGAATCCACGCCTCCACCAGGTCGGTCGCCTCGTGTTGACGGTCTGGGTCACGCGGGCCCGGCGCCATCACCGCCCGCACGTCGGCGGTGAGCCTCGCTCCGGCCGCGCCGGCGGGTTCGGACAGATCGCCGAATCGGTCGGTCCAGTCCGACACCGCGCCGCCGGTGATCAGTCCCCCGGCGGCCGGGGTCAGCATCGTCCCGATCGCCCAGCCCTCACCCGTGAGCACCGTCTCCGACAACCCGGTCACGACGCCGTAGAACCGCGAGTATTCCGCGGTCACCACCACCAGACACACCGGATACTGCAACACCCGCTGCGGAGCCTCCGCACCCGGCGGGACCGACCAGATCGGCACCCAGAACCGCCTGATCAGGTCGGCGACATCGGGTGCAGGCGCCCAGCGGCCGATCGCGAACGACGTGTCGCCGGGGTCGACGAGGTGGGCACGTTCCACCTCGTCGATACGGGTGCCTGCGGGCTGCCCCGAACTGTCGGATTTCATCAATTCTCGCCCCGGTCGGTCTGGTTACCGTTCCATCATGACCACTTCATCGCACACTGCACAGGATTCCGGCACCGACCTCGGTGCCCGCTACCGCCAACTCGCCGACGGTTTCGCCGCCGTCGTGGCCTCGGTGCCCGCCGACGCATGGTCCGCCGACTCGCCGTGCGACGGCTGGACCGCCCGCGACGTCGTCGCCCATGTCATCGACACCCAACGCCAGTTCTTCGACGGCCACGGGATCGACCTCGGCGCGCGCCCGGATCTCGACGACCCGGTGACCGCCTGGCAAACTCATGCCGACCGGGTTTCGGAGGCCCTCACCGACCCCGCCGTCGGCGACCGATCCTTCGACGGCCACTTCGGACCCACCACCATCGGCGAAACACTGATGCGTTTCTACGGATTCGACATGGTGGCCCATCGCTGGGATGTGGGCAGCGCCGCCGGCCTCGACGTGCGGTTCAGCGACGACGAAATGACCCTGATGGAGACCGCCGCAGCCGGATTCGGCCCGGCTCTGTACGGCGACGGCGTCTGCAAGCCCGGCGTCGAGGTGGCGCCGGATGCCGACCGGCAGACACGGTTGCTGGCAACGTTGGGGCGACAAGCCTGACCCGCGCTACGGAATCCACCCATTGCGGCGCGGATACCGGGCGCGCAGGAAGCTGTAGAGGTAGGTGCTGAGCAGCAGCACCGTTCCGGTGATGACCGCCGGCCAAAGGAACTGGTTGTTCATGCTGTCGCGCACGGCGGCGACCGCCCACCCGATCGCGAGCAACACCAGCGCGATTGTGGCCAGCATGCGCACAACGAGTACGACGGTGGTCAGCACCGCCCACACCGCTTCACGCCCCCGGTCGGCCATGGCGCCAGGGTAACGGGCCTGCGAACAGATCTCTGTGCGGCCGCCTCGGTTGCCCGACTCCTCGACGCCGGGTCGGCCGGTGGCGGACAATGACGTCATGAAGACCATCCTCAACGTGATCTGGCTCCTGCTGTGCGGCGTGTGGATGGCGATCGGGTATGCGGTGGCCGGGATCATCTGTTGCATCCTGATCATCACCATCCCGTTCGGCATCGCCTCGTTCCGGATGGCCAATTACGCCCTGTGGCCGTTCGGCCGCACCGTGGTCCGCAAACCCACCGCGGGCGCGATGTCGCTGATCGGCAACATCATCTGGCTGATCGTGGCCGGCATCTGGCTGGCCATCGGCCATATCGTGACCGGCCTGGCGATGTGCCTGACGATCATCGGCATCCCGCTGGGTATCGCGAGTTTCAAGATGGTGCCGGTGTCGCTGCTGCCGCTGGGCGCCAAGATCGTCTCCACCGACAGCGACGTCGTCACCGGCGCAGCGCCCGGGCAGCGCCCGGCGTACTGATCTGACGGCGATGACCACCCCGCACGGCTCTGCGGCAGGTCACACGCCACTGCACCCATCCGATCGTGTCCCGGTACCGAACACCGGGCATGAGCAGAACGCCGTTCGGATCAGTGGCCGTGGTCGGCAGCGGTGTGGCAGGACTGACCGCCGCACACCTGTTGGCCGACCGCCACACCGTGACCCTCTTCGAAGCCGACAATCGCCTGGGTGGTCACGCGCACACACACGACGTGACGATGCCCGACGGGCAAGTGGTGCCGGTCGACACCGGGTTCATCGTGCACAACGACCGCACCTATCCAACCCTGCTGCGGGTGTTCGACGATCTCGATGTCGCGACCCAGGACACCGACATGTCGATGTCGGTGTCCTTGACGCTCACCGGACTCGAGTACGCCGGGGCATTGGGCGTGGGTGGCCTGTTCCCCACCGCACGCAACCTCACCCGCGGCCGCTACCTGATGATGCTCGGCGAGGTCACCCGCTTCCACCGCAGTGCCCGACGGCTTCTCGACACCCCGGATTCCGACGAGCCGCTGTCGGAGTTCGTGGCTCGCGAACGCTTCTCCCGCTACTTCGTCGACAACTTCCTCGTCCCGTTGGTGGCCGCCGTGTGGTCGTGTGACGCCGACCTGGCCGCAGAGTACCCGGCCCGCTACCTGTTCACCTTTCTCGAGCACCACGGGATGCTCTCGGTGTTCGGCTCACCCACCTGGCGCACGGTGGTGGGTGGTTCGGCCAGTTACGTGGCGAAGATCGCCGATCGGATCGACGCGACCGGCGGCATGGTGCGCCGGAGCACTCCGGTGCGTGCGGTAGAGACCATCGACGATGCGGTGCAGATCAGCACCGATGCCGGCCCCGAGCGGTTCGATGCGGCGGTCGTCGCCACGCATCCGCACCAGGCGCTGAGCATGCTGACCCGACCCACCGCCGCGCAACAACGTGCACTCGGCGCCATCGGGTATTCGATGAAGCGCGCGGTCCTGCACAGCGACACCACCCTGCTACCGCGGGCGCGCCGTGCGTGGGCATCGTGGAACTACCAGATCCGCTCGGACGGTTCCGATGTCGCCGTCACCTATGACCTGACCCGTCTCATGCGTCTGTCCGCGCAGCAGCCCCGCATGCTGGTTACCATGGGCCGCACCGACCTCGTCGACGAGTCCACCGTGATCGACGAGATGAGCTACGAACACCCCGTGTACACCACCGAATCCGTTGCCGCACAGGCTCTGTTGCCGGATGCGAATACCGACCGCATCGCGTTCGCCGGCGCTTACCACGGCTGGGGATTCCACGAGGACGGGGCGGTGTCCGGGCTGCGTGCCGCACAACACCTCGGCGCGATGCGGCCGGCCGGCGAGCCCGAGGTGTCGGTATGACCGGCAACCGTTTGGCGCCGATCTCCGTCGTTGGCCCACGTCGGTGGTCGAGTAGTTCCCGAGCCGCTAGGCGAGGGGGCGTATCGAGACCACGTGAGGAGACCACGTCTTCCCTCGTGGGACCCTTCGTGACGGCCCTCCGCACGCTCCGGGCCTCCTCAGGGAGCAGCGGCATCAGCTTGGTCCGTGAGGAGCGAGCTTGCGAGCGTCACCTGGTCCCTGAGGAGCGAGCTTGCGAGCGTCACGAAGGGCCACCCACCCCGGCGATCGTCCACACCCGCATCCGCCACGCCCGCACATCGCCGATCCGGCACGCGTTCACCCACCGCAGCGTCGCGTGGCTGATCGATGTCGACCACCCACCCATCACCGGAAAATGGTTGCGGCCCTTCGCACATTTCCGTGCCGCCGACCACTTCGGGCAACCCACTCACCCCGGCGACACGCTGCGCTCCCGCCTCCACCACCAACTCGCGACCGCCGGCCTCGCACCGCCCTCCGGTCGGGTGGTGGCGCTGCTGTCCCCGCGGGTGGCCGGTCACGTCTTCAACCCACTCAGCGTGTACTGGTGCCACAATCGAGACGGCACGCTCGACCGTGTGGTGGCCGAGGTGCACAACACCTACGGCGAGCGGCACTGCTACGTGGTGACCCCGGATTCCCACGGAGATGCGTTGGTACCCAAGGAGTTCTACGTCTCTCCGTTCAACGACGTGGACGGCACCTACCGGCTCCATGTCCCGCCGCCGCGCGCCGACGGTCGGGTCGCGGTGTCGGTGACACTGCACCGCGACGGCCAGGACCCGTTCACCGCATCGGTCACCGGGCGTGCCCGACCGGCCACCACCGCCGAAATCATCCGCACCCAACTGCGCGCGCCGCTCGCTCCTGTGCTCGTGTCGGCACGCATCCGAATCCACGGAATTCGACTGTGGCTTCGCCGACTCCCGGTCATCCCACGCCCTGCACACCCCGACTCCATGACCGTCTCCGCATGCCCCGCATCCGGCACTCCCGTCTCGCGAAAGGACGACGATGAACGCTCCGCTTCGTGATCTCTCCGGCGACTCAGCCGACCACACCCAGGCCGCAACCGTCGCCGACGACGCCGCCTCCGATCTGACGCCCGCCGAGGCCGCACGCTGGCCCGATGTCGCGCAGCCGCCACGAGGCCGTACCACCGCGATCCGCAGCGCCGCAGCGGCCCGCCTGTTCCGGCATGCCGTCCGTGGCGTGGATGTTCGGGTGGAGATGCCCGACGGCACCGTGCTCGGTGACCACGGCGATCGGGTGTTGCCGCGGATGATCATCCGCCGTCCGACGGAGTTCGCGCGGCGGGTCGGTACCGGCGGGCTGATCGGCTTCGGCGAGTCGTATATGG
The DNA here is from genome assembly GCF_044543825.1 of Gordonia sp. NPDC062954. NCBI lineage: Bacteria > Bacillati > Actinomycetota > Actinomycetes > Mycobacteriales > Gordoniaceae > Gordonia > Gordonia sp. NPDC062954. The sequence continues at coordinate 117,910 of NZ_JBITWL010000010.1, forward strand.
CCGGCGACTGGACGACCGACGACCTCGTCGGCGTGCTGACCCCGTTCGCCACCCGGGTGGCGCGGCTGGTGCCGCGACCTCTGCAGACACTACGGTCGGTCGTGCTGCCGAAACATCCAGAGTCAGAGGAGAACTCGACCAAGAACACGCGCCGCAACATCGCGCGTCACTACGATCTGTCCAACGATCTGTTCGCACTGTTCCTCGATGACACGATGACCTACTCGAGCGCATTGTTCGCCGACCTCGAACGTGGCACACGTCCACCGTGGTCGGATCTGGAATCCGCGCAACGCCGCAAGATAGACCGGTTGCTGGATGCCGCGGGTGTGGGCCCGGGCACCCGGGTGCTCGAGATCGGCACCGGGTGGGGTGAATTGTGCCTGCGAGCCGCCGCCCGCGGCGCCACGGTCCGGTCGGTCACCTTGTCGTCGGAGCAGCAGTCCCTCGCCCGGGAGCGGGTGGCCGGCGCCGGGCTGGCCGATCGCGTCCAGATCGACCTCTGCGACTACCGCGCGGTCCGGGGCGAGTACGACGCGGTGGTGTCGGTGGAGATGATCGAGGCCGTCGGTGAGAAGTACTGGCCGACCTATTTCCAGACGATCGACCGGGTGCTGGCGCCGGGCGGACGGGTCGCCATCCAGGCGATCACCATGCCGCACGACCGGATGGTCGCTTCGCGCAGCACCTACACCTGGGTGCACAAGTACATCTTTCCCGGCGGTCAGTTGACCTCGCTGAAGGCTCTCGACGCGGTGACCCGTCGCCGCACGTCGCTCCGTCTGATCGAGGGTGAGGCGATGGGAGCCCACTACGCCGAGACGTTGCGACTGTGGCGCGAACGCTTCACCGCCCGCCGCGACGAGGTCGCCGCCCTCGGCTTCGACGCAACCTTCCGCCGCATGTGGGAGTTTTATCTGGCGTACTCGGAGGCCGGTTTCCGCGCCGGCTATCTCGATGTACACCAGCTGGTGTTCGCCCGCGGCGCGGTCGAGGACCCGCGATGATCGCCGACACATCCCCGTGGGCGGTCTTCGGAATCCTCACCGCGGCAGCGCTGGTGTTCCTGCTGGTCTTGCACGCTGCCACGATGGCGATCGGCCATCGCATCGGCCGCTACAACGTCGTGGACGTCTCGTGGGGCCTCGGCTTCGTCGGGATCTCCTGGCTGGCGCTGATCCTCGGCCCCGGCGACGCGACTCGCCGGTGGCTGCTCGCGGCGTTGGTGACCGTGTGGGGCCTGCGGCTGAGTTGGCACATGTACGAGAAGTCGGCCGGCAAGGGTGAGGATCCGCGCTACACCGAGATGCTGGAGCGTTCCGGCGGTACCGAGATCGGCATTGTGGCCCGCAAGATCTTTGCCACGCAAGGGATCTCGCAGTGGTTCGTGTCGCTGCCGATCCAGGTGTCGGCGGTGGTCGACGCCACCGAAGGCGTTTGGACGATTGTGCTGGTGGCCGGTGTCGTCCTGTGGCTGTTGGGTTTCACGTTCGAGGCGGTCGGCGACGCCCAGCTGAGGCGGTTCAAGGCCGACCCGGCGAACAAAGGCAAGATCATGGACCGCGGTCTGTGGTCGTGGACACGGCATCCCAACTATTTCGGCGACTCCAGTGTCTGGTGGGGTGTGTGGCTGATCGCCGCGAGCAGTTGGCCCGGCGTACTGACGGTGCTGTCGCCGGTGGCGATGACCTACTTCCTCGTCTTCGCCACGGGCGCCCGGCTGCTCGAAGAATCGATGAGCAAGCGACCGGGCTATCCCGAGTACCAGCAGCGCACGTCCTACTTCCTGCCCCGCCCGCCGCGGGCGCGGTCGGAGTCGACACCATGACCGTGCTCGCCCCCGGCGGCTCGGCTCCCGTTCGGGTATCCACCGGGAAGTCGTTGAGGGTCGGCCGCCCGCCTACTAGGCTGATCGTCGATGACGACCGAGTGTGCGCGGTGACCGCAGATCCCGCATCCGACGTAGCCGTACTGCCGGCCCTGCTCGATCGGATCGCGACCGGCGACTCCGAGGCCTTCGCACGCTTCTACGACCTCACCTGCGACCGCGTGTATGGCATGGTGTTACGCGTCCTACGTGACCCCGGGTTCAGCGAGGAGACCACCCAAGAGGTGTTCCTGCAGGTGTGGCGTTCGGCGCGGTCGTTCGATCCCAACGCCGGATCGGCACTGTCCTGGCTGATCACCCTCGCGCACCGTCGTGCCGTCGACCGGGTGCGCTCGGAATCGGCGGCCAGCCGACGCGACGTCAACTACGGGCTGGCGGGTATCCCGTCAACCTTCGACGAGGTCACCGAGGCCGTCGAATCCCGGGAGGTCACCCGCGAGGTACTTGGCTGTCTGCAGACACTGACCGAGGTGCAGCGTCAGTCAGTGGACCTCGCCTACTACCACGGCCTGTCGTACCGGGAGGTCGCCGAACGGCTTTCCGTAGCCCTGCCGACCATCAAGTCGCGTATCCGCGACGGCCTCAAGCGGCTACGACAGTGTCTGGGGGATCGTGATGCCTGACGACGAACTCCTCGACCTGGCTCCCGCAGTGGGCCTCGATGCGGTGGAATCTGCCGAACTCGACGATCTGCATCGCCGACTCGATGCCGAAGCGCCCGAGGTCCGCGCGGCGTTCGACCGGCAGGTGGCCGCCACTCGGGAAGCAATGGCCGGTATCAGCCACGTCACCGCGACAACTCCCCCGGCGACGTTGCGCGAGCGGGTGCTCGCGGCCGCGCGAGCCGAGGCCGAACGCCCGGACACCACCCCCGAGGTGACGCGGCTGCGAGCCGCGCCCTCACCCGACGATGGTTCTGATGATGCACGACCGGTCGCATCCGTCACCCCGATACATCGCCGGCGTCGGTTGATGTACGCCGCCGCCGCTGCCGTGGTGGCGGTCGCCGTCGGCGCCGTCGGCTGGGTGATCGGTGTCGCCACGACCGACACCACCACACCACCCACCGCCGAGCAGGTGTTCGCAGCCAAGGACGTGCGCACCTCGTCGGGTGACGTGGCCAGCGGCCGCGCGACCGTCACCTACTCGCCGACCGCCGACGCAGGGGTGCTGGTGATGAACGACGTGCCGCCGCCCCAGCCGGGCACGGTCTATCAGATGTGGCTGGTCGGGCCTACCGGCGAGACGTCGGCGGGCACGATGACCGACGAGGACGTCGCTCCCTCGACCACCGCGGTCATCAAGGATCTCGGCGACGCCACCGCGCTGGCCTTCACCGTCGAACCGCCTGGCGGTTCGACGCAGCCGTCCGGTCCGTTCGTCGCCGAGTTGCCACTGAGCTGACGCTGGATCGGTCGCACTCCCATGGCTGGTCGAGTAACGAGCGAGCCGCCAGGCGAGCCCGCGTATCGAGACCACAGCCAACGAGAACCCTTGCTGCTGGTCTCGATACGGTCCTCGCCTAGCGGCTCGGACCTACTCGACCAGCGGATGGCGCCTCCCAACCAGCGGTCAGCACCCATTCGACCAGCGGTCGGGAACCCGCTCGACCTACGAATCCGGCAGTAACGCGCGGATTGTCGCAAGGGTGTCGGCCTCGTCGGCGGACTTGTCGGGCCGGTAGCGCACGACTCGCGCGAATCGCAGTGCCACACCGCCGGGATAACGTGAACTGCGTTGCACGCCATCGAGTTCGATCTCCACCACGATCTCGGGCCGAAGGTAGACGGTGTACGAGTCTCGATGACTCTCGTGCTTCGGGAATTCGTCGGTCTGCCACTGCAGCAGCTTGTCGGTGAGGCCCTTGAAGGTCTTGCCGACCATGATCGGCGGGCCGCCGTCTGGGTCGCGTGCACCGAGGTGCAGGTTCGACAAGAAGCCGGTGCGGCGCCCCGATCCCCACTCCGCGCCGAGCACCACCAGGTCGAAGGTGTGCACGGGTTTGACCTTCTGCCAGGCCTTCCCGCGTCTCCCCGCCGCATACGGTCCGGCGAGCGATTTCACCATCACGCCTTCATGGCCTGCGGCGAGCGCCGCGTCCAGATGGCTCTGCGCCTCCTCGACGGTGGGGTTGACCACCGACGGGATGCGCAGGTCCGCCGCGAGTGCGGTCAAGGCATCGAGCCGTTCGGTCAGTGGCCGGTCGATCAGATCGACCCCGTCGAGGTGCAGACAGTCGAAGAAGAACGGGCGCAGCAGCGCAGCCGGATCGTCGTCGGCCACTCCGGCCGACCCGAAACGACTCATGGTGTCCTGGAAGGGACGCGGACGTCCGTCGGCGTCCAGGGTGAGCGTCTCACCGTCGAGGATAACTGCGTCGCAAGGCAACTGGCGCGCCACCTCAACGATGTCGGGGACCGCGGAGGTGATGTCACGCAGGCTACGGGTGTAGACCGACACCTCGTCCCCGCGACGATGCACCTGCACCCGCGCCCCGTCGAGTTTGAAGTCCACCACCACATCAGGGCCCAGCGTGACGACGGCGTCGGCCAGCGAATCGGCCGGTGTCGCCAGCATCGGCGCCACCGCCCGCCCTACCTGCAAGCCCACGGCCGCGAGCGCATCGGCTCCGCCGTGCACGGCAAGTGAAGCGGTCTCCGGCAGTGAACCGGTCAGCATGTGGGCGCGACGCACAAGGTCGAGCGGCTGCCCCGAGGCCGACGCGATCGCATCGACCATCACGCCGGCCAACGCACCCTGTCGGAGTTCACCGGTCATCAGTCGACGCAAGAAACCCTGCTCGGCTTCGGTGGCGGCACCGAACATTTCGATCAGCAAGTCCTTGCGGAGCGTCGCCGACCCCGGACCGTGCGCTCCGGCCAGCCGATCGAATACCTCGTCGACACCGTCAACAGTCAGCGTGGGTTCACCGGCAGGCGCCCCGCCCATCGACGACAGGGAACGCCAGCCCACTCCGAGACGCCCCTGTCCGATGACCCCGGACAACCACGCGACCACGGTGGGGATCTCGTCGGCGGTGGCCTCGTCGAGCAGCGCCCCGAGTTCGGCGGTCTTGGTCTTGCGTGACCGCGTCGCGGCGACCGCTGCCGACGTCTCGACCACCCGCGCGAGTTTCATGGTCGTGCTGTCCCACCGTCGATCAGGTCCGCGTCACCATCGGCTAATCGACCCACGGTGCCACGATACCGGTTGGCACCGCGTCAACGGCCTCCGATCACTGTGCACGCACCCAACCACGCCACCACGCCGTCGCAGCGCAACGATGCTACGAGACCGGCTCGGCCAGCGAACGATCCGCGGACGGCTCGCTGCGATCGGGCGATCGGTTCAGCAGGTTGTCCATGGCGAGCCTGCCCGAACCGATGAACGCCAACAGGAACAGGGCCCAGCAGAACAGCGCCGCGGAATCCCCGTCATTCTGGATCGGGAGCAGTCCGTCGCCCTGATGCTTCCAGAAGTAGGCCACCGCCATCGATCCGGAGCCGATCAGGGCGGCCACCCGGGTCTGGAGTCCGAGCATCACCAGCAGCCCACCGACCAGCTGGATCGCTCCGGCCCACCACGATGGCCAGGCACCGAATGCCGCGGTGTCGCCCCCGTAGGGGGCGACCGGCCACCCGAGCAAGGTTGACGTTCCGTGACAGAAGAAGACGAACCCCACGACGATGCGGAATGCGGCGATGACCCACGGGGCGAGACGCTCTAGATAGGTAAGCATTGCCTAACTAGAGCACCTCGCGGGCGCGAGTTCCATACCCGTCCGCATGTTGTGGGCCATCCCACAACGTCAGCTGCCCCGCTTGATCCACTCCTCGAGGTGCGGCGATTCGGTGCCGACGGTAGTGCCGTCGCCGTGCCCGGTGTAGACCTTGGTCTCCGGATCGAGCGAGAAGATCTTCTCCTGGATCGATGCGATGATCGTCGGGAAGTCGGAGTAGGACCGGCCCGTCGCTCCCGGCCCGCCCTGGAACAACGTGTCTCCGGAGAACAGCACCCCGGCCTCCGGCGCATGGATCACCGACGACCCCGGCGAGTGTCCGGGTGTGTTGATCACCGTCAACGAGGTGCCAGCGACCTGCACCGTCTGACCGTCGGTCAAATCCTGATGGGAGACATCAGGATGCGTCTCGTTCCACAACATGTCGTCACCCGGGTGCAGCAGGATCGGAGCGCCGGTGGCCTCGGACAGTTCCGGTGCCACCGTGATGTGATCGTTGTGGCCGTGGGTGAGCAGGATCGCTTTCACGGTACGGTCTCCGACCACATCCAGGATCGGGGCGGCCGAGTGAGCGGCGTCGATGATGACGACCTCGGAATCGTCGCCGACGATCCAGATGTTGTTGTCGACATCCCAGGATCCGCCGTCGAGCTCGAATTTGCCTGAGGTGACCACGTTCTCGATGTTCAACGCCATGATTACAGCTCCACCACCGAACGGAGCACCTTGCCGGCCTCCATCGACTCGAACGCCGCTTCGACGTCGGTCAGTCCCACACGCTCGGTGACGAACTTCTCCAGCGGCAGCCGCCCCTGCTCGTACAGGTCGATCAGCATGGGGAAGTCGCGTTCAGGCAAACAGTCGCCGTACCACGACGATTTCAGCGCACCACCACGCGAGAAGAAGTCGATCAGCGGCATCTCGAGGGTCATCTCCGGGGTGGGCACGCCGACGAGCACCACGGTGCCGGCCAGATCGCGTGCGTAGAAGGCCTGCTTGTAGGTCTCCGGCCGTCCCACCGCGTCCACCACGACATCGACACCATTGCCGTCGGTCAGATCCTGCACGGCGGTCACCACATCGTCGACCTCGAGTCCGTTGATGGTGTGGGTGGCGCCCAGGTCGGTGGCCCACTCGAGCTTGGCCGGGTCGCGGTCGATCGCGATGATGGTGGTCGCGCCGGCGAGTTTCGCACCCGCGATCGCGGCGTCACCCACACCACCGCAACCGATCACGGCCACCGAATCGCCACGCCCGACGTTGCCGGTGTTCATCGCGGCACCGAGACCGGCCATCACGCCACACCCCAGTAGCCCGGCCACTGCGGGATCGGTTTCCGGATTGACCTTGGTGCACTGCAGTTCGTGGATCAGGGTCTTCTCCGCAAACGCGCCGATACCCAACGCCGGAGTCAGTTCGGTGCCGTCATCGAGCGTCATCGGCACACTGGCGTTGAAGGTGTCGAAGCAATACCACGGACGACCCCGCTTACAGGCCCGACACTGACCACACACGGCTCGCCAGTTGAGGACGACGAAATCGCCCACCTCGACGTGGGTCACATCCGAACCCACCGACTCGACGGTCCCGGCGGCCTCGTGACCGAGCAGGAACGGATACTCGTCGTTGATGCCGCCCTGTTTGTAGGCGAGATCGGTGTGGCACACCCCGCACGCCTTGATGGACACCACCACGTCCCGTGGTCCGGGATCGGGAATCACCACGTCGACCACCTCGGTCGGCGCGCCCTTGCTCCGTGAGATGACTCCCTTGACTGTCTGCGACATATCGGTTTTCTCGATCCTCTCGATGTGTGGGTGGACTGCCACCGGACGGTCCGCTACTCGTCTCAGTCTCGTGACGTCGACGGATACATGCATCCGGCCGAATGGATGGTTCTACCTAGACGAAAGTACAGCGGTAGTGCGTCGGCTCACTCCGCAGTGATCCCCGCGCGCGCCGCGAGCAGACCGGCTTCACCCCGGTTGGACACCTGCAGCTTCTGCAGGATCGCGGTCACGTGGAATTTGACGGTGCTCTCGCTGACCCCGAGCTCCGCTGCGATCGCCTTGTTGCGGCGACCCAACGCGAGGTGACCCAGCACCTCGAGTTCGCGTGGGTTCAGCGTCGACAACACGTTCTGGTCGGGCCGTTCCGCGGCGCTGTCCAGCGGCATCCGCGCCGTCACCCGACTCCCCCAGCCGGCCAGCGTCTCCACTTCCAGCCGCCCGCCGAGGGTCTGCAGCCGGCCGGCCAACTGCCTGGTCAGCGCATCACCGTCAAGATCACCGGCGCCCTGATCGCGCACGTCGACCACCAGTTCGTTGCCGCTACAGTCCCAGGCGATACGCAACCTGGACACCGTGCGCTGCGTACCGAATGCGACCGCCACCACGCGCACAATGGCTCGGGCCGCGTGCGCGATCTCGCCGGGCAAGTTCCGTCCGCGTGCGGTGGGGGCCACGTAGTCGACGTCGACGTGGAGTTGCTCGGCGACGGGCCCGAACTCGACTCGCAGGCGCGCGAACGCCGAGTCGACATCCTCGGTGGCCAGCTTGTGGTCGGAGTCGCTCACCGACCGCAACGCGATCAGCGCGGCCGATGCGGTTTCCGCGGCCGCCGACCGTGCTGTCCGATCGTCGAGGTCGCGCGCACGCAATGTCCCGAGGATCGACACCAGCGCGTCCTCGTGTGTCTGGGTGAGTTGGGCGATGGTCCGGGCGCGTTCACTGGAGGCGGCGCGGGACTCGGCGAGGTAGTCGGGGCTGGCCTGCGCCACCTGCTGGCGGATCGAGGTCGCCACGATCGCGAACCATCCCCGCAGCTGATCACAGGACACCAGGCGGTCTCCGGCGCCCGGACCAGCGGACCTCGACGGCTTCGGGATCATCACGAGCAGCGTGTCGGTCTCATCCCGCACCACCAGCACGTCGCGGGTCACGCCACCGACGACCGCGATGGCGGTCGCTGCGGTTCCCGGGTCGACCGTCTCCTTGAGAGCGTCGAGTTCGTCGATGGTGACGCGGTCGACGATGTCCCGGTCGCCGGCGACTTTTCGCGGACGGCCGGTGCACTCGCGGGTGAAGATGATCAACGCACGGTGCGGCCACTGCGGACCTACGAAGCGGGAGAATCGTGCGGCGATCTCCGGCAGCGGACCGTCGAGCACCGCCCGCAGCTGCTGCAGGCAGCCGTCGCGTTGCGCAGCGCTGGGCTCGACGGCAGTCCGCACCTCGCGCGTGGTCACGGGTCAACAGTAGTGCTGCGCAGCCCCCGGCCGTCGGGCGGTGATCGCCCGATCAGCCGAGCGCGTCGATCAGTTGCGCCTTCGTCATTGTCGAATAGCCCTTGATGCCCTTGGTCTTGGCCTCCGACCGCAGTTGGGCGACGGTCGGTTGCCCGGAGGCCGTGGACTTGGACGCGGTCTTCTTGGCCGGTGCCCGCCGACGCGGAGTCGACTCCGGGGCGTCAGGCACCTTCGTCGCTGATGATTCAGCCGCCTTTGGCGCCGAAGCGGACGCCGACGACCCGGGCTTCTCCTGAGCACTCCCTGCGTTGTCCCCGGTCGCCTTGTCGCCGGTCGCCTTGTCCCCCGTCGCCTTCGCTGGCGTCGCCGTGCCCGAATCCTTCTGCCCGATCAGCGCGAGGACCTTGTCCTGCAGGGCAGCGGCGTCCTTCTCGACCTTCTTGAGTCGCTTCTTGGCGTCCTTCTCGGCGCGTTCGAGTTCACTTTGCAACCGCCCGACCTCTTTTTCGAGGCGGCCGATGAGTTTCTTCTTCTTGCCCATGTGCGTCTCCTCCGTGTCGTGCGCCGTCTGCGAGATATGTCGGTCTCCACCAAACCCTAACGGGCAGGTCGAGGCGGAGCTGCCGTCTTCGATGGCGCGTCGGCGTAACGTCGGGAGATAGTGGGTACCCACAAGGCGTCCGTTCCACTCACAGGAGGTGTCGATATGCCAGAACGTGATCCGGGCCCTTCGGTCAAGGACGACGAGCTCTACGAAAAGCTGCGGGACGAAGGCAATTCGAAGGAGAAGTCCGCGCGCATCGCCAACGCGGCAGCCAACGAGTCCCGGTCGTCGGTCGGCGAGAAGGGCGGCCAGTCGCCGGCCTACGAAGACTGGACGGTCGACGAATTGCAGGACCGCGCAAAGGAACTGGACATCACGGGTTATTCAGACCTCAAGAAGGATGAGCTGATCGAGAAGCTACGCAACCATTAGGCCGCCTCTCCGGACGAAGCGCGATCGGTCGATTCGGCCACGACCACATGTCCGCCGGCATCACCGCTGGCCGCCGTCAGCTGGATAATCCATCCGGGCACGCTCACCGGTGATGCCGGCGGACACCCGAGGCGGTTCCCCTACCCCGGCAGCAGACCCGACCGCCGGGCGAGCACAACCGCCTCCAGTCGGGTCGTGGCCCCGAGTTTGGCCATCGCGTCCTTCATGTACCCCTTGGCGGTCTGCACGCCGATACCGAGTTCCTCGGCGATCCGGGCGTTGCCGTGACCGAGCGCGGCCAGCGCCAGCACGTCCTGCTCACGTTGGGTGAGCCGCACCGCTGGGTTCACGTCGGGCGTGTCATCGAGCAGGCCGTCGCCGATGCGTTCGATCTCGGCAGCCAACGTCTCGTCGGCGACGGATCGTTGCAACCGACGCAGCCGGCTGTATGCGTCGGTGAGGCGGTCCCGCAGCTCGTCGCGGTCCGGCGACGCCACCGACAGCCGCTCGGCGACGATGCGTTGCTCGAGCGCACGGGCTTCGTCGGCCAGGATGTCGAAGGCGCGTCCACCGAGCGGGTTGTCGGTGTGCACCGCCCCGTAGAGCACGGCTATCGGGCTGCGATCCACGATGACCGGCACGGCCGCCATCGCGCCGAGTCCCTCGGTGGCGATGATCGGGTTGTAGCGGTGGGTGATGTGCGGTGTGCGCAGGTAGTCGTCCACCGCGAGCGGTCGACGCATCGTCACCACCTTGCCGCCGAGTCCGTGCCCGACGTCGACGGCAACACCGTTGAGGGCGCCACGTGTGGCGCCTTCGAAGTGTTCGAGACGCACAGCCTGCCGTTGTCGGGTGGGCGGCACCGACACCATGCCGGCAAACGCGAGCGATACACCACTGGACCGCCGGATGCGGCGCAGCGCATCGCGCACAGATGTGGTCTCGCTCATGTCACCTCCTGGGTTCTCCCCCTCTTCGGGGGGTGGTCCGTCCGCCGCGGCACGCGCACAATGTGACCCACATTACCCGTGGCCTGGCAACCGGTGCCGCGGCGATGACCACCGATCCCGACCCGAGGTTCGACGATGACCCAGACCGCATCCACTGCCCATCCGTCCGTGGAAGAGACCCTGAACGAGTGGATCGCCACGTTCGGCTCCGACACCGCCGACGCCGCGCACCTTTTGGTCGACCGGCACGACCCGGCCGCGGTCGCCTTCACCACCATCGATGTCGACGACGATCGCCTGGTGACCGTCGACCTGACCTACGGCGAACTCGCCGACGCCTCCAAACGATTCGCCGCCGCGCTCGCCGAAATGGGCGTCGGACGCGGTGACACCGTCGGTGTACTGATGGGCAAACGCGCCGAACTCGTGGTGTCGCTGCTGGCCATCGCCCGTCTCGGTGCCGTCTACATCCCGCTGTTCACCGCATTCGCGACGCCCGCCATCGAGATGCGGCTGACCGCCGGCAACGCCCGGGTGGTGATCACCGAGCCGAGCCAGGTCGGCAAGCTCGACGGAATCGACGGCATCACGACCGTCGTTGCCGGCGAGGAGTTCGACGGGCTCGTCTCCGCACACGACCCGGTGGACGAGTCGGTCGCGGTGGGCGGCGACGGCATGTTGATCCTGCTGTTCACCAGCGGCACCACCGGCGCACCCAAGGGCGTACCGGTTCCGGTGCGGGCGTTGGCGGCATTCAGCTGCTACATGCACTACGGGCTCGACGTGAACGCCGACGATGTGTTCTGGAACGCAGCTGACCCCGGCTGGGCCTACGGCCTGTACTACGGCATCCTCGGGCCGATGGCGATCGGTCGGCGAAACCTGTTGCTGCACGCCGGTTTCTCCCCGGACGTCACCACGAAGGTGATGCAGCAGCTGGGTGTCACGAACTTCGCCGCGGCGCCCACCGTGTACCGATCGCTGTCCAAGGACCCGTCGTTCACCGGTTTCGCGTTGCGCCGGGCGTCGTCGGCAGGAGAGCCGCTGACCCCGGACGTCATCGACTGGGCCCGTGAGACATTGCAGACCGAGGTGCGCGACCACTACGGGCAGACCGAGCACGGCATGTTCATCAACAACCACTGGCATCCCGACGTGGCGCAGCCGTTGGTGCCCGGATCGATGGGCACCCCGATGCCCGGATTCGCCACCGGCATCGTCGACGGTCAGATCGCCATCGAGGTCGCACAGAGCCCGTTGCTGTTCTTCACCGGTTACCTCGACGCACCGGACAAGACCGCGGCCCGCTTCACCCCCGACGGCGCCTGGTATCTGACCGGCGACACCGGCCGCAAGGACGACGACGGCCGGTATTACTTCACCGCCCGCGACGACGACGTGATCATCATGGCCGGCTACCGTATCGGGCCGTTCGATGTGGAGAGCGTGCTGATCACCCACCCGTCGGTGGTCGACGTCGCGGTGGTGGGTCGCCCCGACGAGCTGCGCGGCGAGGTTCTCGAGGCGTTCGTGGTGCTCGCCGACGGGGTCGACGGCGACGACGCCCTCGAAGCCGAGTTGCAGCAGCTGGTCAAGACCGGCTTCGCCGCCCACGCCTACCCGCGCACCGTCCACTTCGTCGATGCGCTGCCCAAGACCCCGAGCGGCAAGATCCAACGGTTCATCCTGCGCAAACAAGAAAGCTGACCAGGAGCGAGCTCACCAGCCGCACCCCTGATCGGCCAGAAACCAGGACCGAAGTTGTCCGCATTCCCTCCTAGCGTTGACTTCACCAGCAACGACAACGAGAGGGACGATCATGGCCGGCACCTACACACCCGTCACACTTCCGTTCACCGTCAGCGGCGAAAAGGAGGATCTGCTCACCCTCCTCGCCGATCAGCGGCAGATGTTCACGGTGACGCTACGAGGGATCACCGAGGAACAGGCCCGCCAGCGCACCACGGTCAGCACGCTGACACTCGGCGGACTGGTCAAACACCTCGCGATGGGTGAGCAGAGCACGCTGGAGGAGCTCGTCGAACGCGACGACACAGCGGAGTTCGACATGCAGAAAGCCGCGCACGCCTACGAGCTGACCAACGACGAGACCTTCGCCGGGTGGGTCGAGGAGTACCACCGGGCGGCCGCCGCCCTCGACGATTACGTCGCACAGTCCGCCGGCCTCGACGAACTGATCCCGCAGATGACCGCACCGTGGCAGCCGGAGCGCGAGTGGTGGACCATCCGCAAGATGCTGCTGCACAAGCTCCGCGAGACCGCGCACCACTGTGGTCACGCCGACATCATTCGCGAAGCGCTCGACGGTCAGAGCACGATGGCAGCACTCTACGACGGGCCCGACCCCGCCGAGTGGGCAATCGACTGACGTTCGTCGCGTTCACCGGCGAGTAAGCTCACCTCGATCGGCACCCCGGTCATGTTGGCCATACCCGCAAGTCGCTCGAGATCGTCGGGGTCCGATGAGATCAACGCATTCACATTGACTCCGCCGCTGCCGAGATCGTTGGCAGCGGCGGCGTTGGCCCGTGTCCAGCCGCCGGAACCGTTGTGCCCCCACCCGTGTGGGATGGCCACCACACCGGGTTTTATGTCGTCGGTGATCGTCGCCGGCAGCTCCACCTGCCCGTGCGCCGAGCGCACCACCACAAGATCACCTTCGCCGATACCTCGGGTCTCGGCGTCGTCGGGGTGCAGCCGCGCCGCGTGCTCACGACCACCACGCAGCAACATCGGGGCGTTGTGCTGCCAACTGTTCTCCGACCTGATCTCGCGCATCCCGATCAGTCGCAGTGGGAGTCGCGGGTCTGCCGCGGTGGCCACGCGGTCGAGCTCGGCCACCAGTTCGGGAGCGTCGAGGCGCACTTTGCGGTCACGGTGGGTGATGGTGTCGCGTAACCGACCGGGCATCAGACCGTCGCCGACGACGACGCCGTGCGGTTCGTCACGCACCAGCCGTCGATACGTCAGCCCACCGCGGCGCAGACCGAACCGATTGCCGCCCAGACCCATTCGAACCACCACATCAGACAGCCGCTCCGGATCCCACGCCCGACCGACCCGTGTGGCCATCGTGTTCATCGCATGCAGCGCCCCCAACATGGGCACCTGCCGCGACAAGGCTCCGACGAGTTCGTTGATGACCGTCCACTCTTCACGCGCCTCACCTCGCGGTGCGATCACCGGGTCGGTGGCCTGTTTGAACGGCGTGGTGAACAACGCCTGGAACGGCAGCAGGAAATCGCCGCGCTCATACATCGTGGTGGCGGGCAGAATGTAGTCGGCGTGGGCGTTGGTCTCGTTTCGGTAGATGTCCAGCGACACCAGCAGGTCGAGATCGTCGAGCGCGTCGGCCAATTCGGTGCCGTTGGGGACCGACAACACCGGGTTTCCGGCACTGACGAACAACGCCCGCAGTTGCCCGCGCCCCGGCGTGGTGATCTCCTTGGCCATCACGGACGCCGGCGCGGTCCCCAGCACCTGCGGCAGATCCCCCACCCGACTCCGCCGCCCCGACCACGCAAACCGCGACACACGTTGCAGGGCGGCAACTCCGAATCGTTGGCCGGGAATGCCGAGGTCGCCGAACATGGACCCGCCGACGACGTCGAGATTGCCGGCAACCAGGTTGACCATGTCCAGCAACGCGGTGGTCAGGGTGCCGGCGCGGCCCAACGAGGTGCCGATCCGGCCGTAGACGGCGGCCCGTTCGGTGTGCACCAGCGAGCGCGCGAGCGCCCGGACCGTGTCGGGGTCGATGTCGGTGCTCGTCGCCGTCTGCTCCGGCGGGTACTCGCCGACGATGCGCTTGAGTGTGTCGAGTCCGACTGCGCGCTGCCGCAGCCGGGTGTCGTCGGCGAGTTTCTCCTCGAACATGACGTACAGCAGCGACAGCAACAGCAACGCGTCGGTGTCCGGCACGATGGGCAACCACTCGTGCTCGCGGGCGGTTTCGGTGTGCCGCGGATCGACCACCAGCACTCGCCCGCCGCGCGCGGTGATGGCGTTGAGCCCTTCTCGGATGCGCGGCGAACTCATCACGCTGCCGTGGGATACGACCGGGTTGGCACCCATGATCACCAGGAGGTCGACGCGATTGATGTCCGGGATCGGGGCTGCCACCGGATTGCCGTAGAGGAAGTGGCTCGCCACGAACCGGTTGTTCACGTCCTGCGACCCCGCCGAGTAGACGTGTGGGCTGCCCAGCAGGTTCATGAACGTCGCGGTCCACAGCGTGTGCCCGGTGGAGAAGGTCGCCGGGTTGCCGAAGTACCACCCGATCCCCGCACTGCCGTGACGCCGATGCACCCCACGTAGACGCTCACCGATGTCGGCGAGCGCGGTGTCCCAGGAGACCTGTTCGAACCCGCCGTCCGCGGTGCACCGCAGCGGATGCAGCCCACGGTCGGGGTCGTTGACGATCTCGGTGAAGGCGATGCCCTTCGGGCAGGCGAAGCCCTTCGACAGTGGATGCTGTTTGTCCGGTCGCAGCGAGATGAGTTCGTCGTTCTCGACCGTCGCGATCATCCCGCAGAGGGGCTCGCAGATCCGGCAGTAAGTGACCTTCTCCTGACGCATGGTGACTCCCCAGGGCTGATGCCAACACGATCTGACAACAAGTGTTGCACGATACCGTCGCGGTCATGGGCGAAGGCCGCGACCGGCCTCATCGAACCGGTACGGCCAACGTGTTGCCGAAACTGATCTGCGCCTGCCGACGGGCCTGTTCGAGTGTCATCGCACCGCGTTCGACGAGTCCGATGACGCCGATCACCAGCATGGTGATCTGGCCGGCAGCGAACACCGGCTCAAGGCGCGGATCGATCTCACCGGCCTCCTGACCTCGCCGTATGGCCTTGAGGACCGGAACCGTGGCCCGGGCCTCGACGTCGAACAGCCCAGGATCGGTGCGGTGGTACATCAGGATGAAGCGGTAGCGCTCTCCGATCGTGATCGCATCGTCGAGGAATGCCCGCAGGGCCGCCACCACCGGCCCGTCGGCGGGCAGCCGACGGGCGACCTCGGCCGAATCGTCGAGCGCCTTCGCGTGTAGTGCACTCATCAGCTGGTCACGGCTGGCGAAGTGCCGGTACAGCGTCGCCCGATTCACCCCGGACGCCTCGGCGATCTGCTGCATCGATGCGTTCGGCTCGACGCCGAGTAGCCCGATCGCACCAGTCATGATGGCCGCGCGATTGCGTTCGACGTCGGCACGAACTTGCGTGGCGTGCGTCACAGGCATAGCGTACATGCAACACCGATGTCGCATTTCGGCGACGGCGGTGGCAGTCGGTGCGCCGGCGTGCAGCGGTCGGGGCCGCACGCCGGACGCGCGACGGTCGCGGCGCTGACAACCGCGGACATCGGTGTGCGCGTGGATCGTTCGAGGGGTGGTCCCGACGCCGACCGGCCACCGCCAGACCCCCGGGTCATCGTTGCGCCAGTACACGATTCGCAGTCGGAGCACTTTCCGAATCCGCCATATTCGCGGTCGCGAGGAACTACCGTGACCCCAATGGTGGGAGTGTGTGCCAGGCGCTGCCCACCGCGACACGGCATCGCTCGACGAGGAGGTTGCGATGAGTGAGATCGACACAAGCGTGTCCCCGGTGGATGAGCCTGGCGACCGGGACGACTTCTACGACGTGATCATCCTCGGCGCCGGCCTGTCCGGCATCGACGCCGCCTACCGGCTCACCCAGGACAACCCGACGTTGCGATACCTCATCCTGGAGCGCCGCGAACGCGTCGGTGGCACCTGGGACCTGTTCCGCTACCCGGGCATCCGCTCCGACAGCGACATCTTCACCCTCAGTTTCCCGTTCGAGCCGTGGCGACGACCCGAGGCGTTGGCCCAAGGCGCCGACATCCGCAATTACGTCGAGCACACCGCCGAGAAGTACGGCATCGCCGACCACATCCGTTTCGGTCAGCATGTCACCGCAGCAGATTGGGATTCAAGCACCGACACGTGGACGATCTCGGCCACCGCCGACGACGCGTCCCGCAGCTACCGCACCCGGTTCGTCTACTTCGCGACCGGTTACTACGATTATGACGATCCCTACACACCTCAGTTCGCCGGCATCGACGACTTCACCGGCACCGTGGTGCACCCGCAACAGTGGCCCGATGACCTCGACCACACCGGCAAGAACATCGTGGTGATCGGCAGCGGCGCCACCGCGGTCAGCCTGATTCCGTCGTTGGCGAAGAGCGCCGGCCACGTGACGATGCTGCAGCGCTCGCCGTCCTACATCGTGTCGATGTCCCAGGCCCAGAAGCTCAATCCCCTGATCCGAAAGCTCTTGCCCCCCAAAGCAGCCCATCAGGTAATCCGCACCCGGTACGCAGCTCAGACCGCCGCGATGGTGCATGCCCTGCACCGCTTCCCCAAGATCGGCCGCAAGCTGTTGACCAGTGGGGTGCGCAAGGAGCTTCCGGACAACTATCCGGTGGAGGTGCATTTCAATCCGTCATATGACCCGTGGGATCAACGCATGTGCATGGTGCCCGATGCCGATCTGTTCGAGCAGATCTCGGCGGGCTCGGTGGAGATGGTGACCGATCACATCGACCGGATCGATACCACCGGGGTGGCACTGAAGTCGGGACGGCATCTCGATGCCGATGTCATCGTGACGGCCACCGGACTCAATCTGCAGGCCTTCGGCGGAGTCCGCATCCGGGTCGACGATGCCGAGGTCAAGCCCCACGACCGGTTCGTCTTCAAATCTCATCTCCTCGAGGATGTCCCGAACCTGGCCTGGTCGGTCGGCTACACCAACGCGTCGTGGACGCTACGTGCCGACATGACCGCACGCGCCGTCGCGAAGTTGCTGCACTACATGCGTTCCCACGGCTACACCCACGCATATCCGCACCTCGGCGAGGTGTCCATGCCGTCGCAGCCGTTGTGGGATCTCAAGGCCGGCTATGTCCTGCGGGCGCCGGACGCACTCCCGAAGTCGGGTACCCACGGCTACTGGAAGGTGCGCCACAACTACTACCGCGACGCCATCGATCACCACACCGACGACATAGAGAAGTCAATGGTGTTCGGCCATGTGCCGGTACGCGCACGATCACTGTGACTGGGCATCCGCGACGCGGATGACCCGGCTGTGCCAGCCGGTCGCGCCGTCGGGGATCGGGGCGACGCGCTGTTCGGGCTGGACCCGGCCGGCGCCGTCGGTCGCCCGGCAGTAGATGGTGTGCTGACCGGGTACGGCGTCCCAGGCGAAAGTCCATTGCCGCCAGGCGTCGATGGAGTACTGCTCCGCGAGTTCGGCCCGCTGCCACGGGCCGTCATCCACCCGGACCTCCACCGCGCTGATGCCCCGATGCTGCGCCCAGGCGGTGCCGGCCACCACGACACGTCCGGCCGGCTGTGTGGACAGCGGCGCGGGCCGGTCGATGCGTGAGGCGGTCTTGATGGGCGCACGCACACCCCAACCCCGTTCGGTCCAGTAGGCCTCGGCGCGGTCGAAGCGGGTGATCTCCCAGTCGGTGACCCATTTGCAGGCCGACACAAATCCGTACAGACCCGGGATCACCTGACGCACCGGGTAGCCGTGTTCCAGCGGGAGGGGCTCGCCGTTCATGCCGATGGCCAGCAGCGCGTCGCGCCCGTCGGTGACGGCCTCGAGTGGGGTACCCGAAGTCCAGCCGTCCACGCTGGTCGACAGCAGCATGTCGGCGTCGCCGCGCACTCCGACGCGGTCCAGGATGTCGCGCATCGGCACGCCGAGCCAACGGGCATTGCCGGCCAGATCTCCGCCGACCTCGTTGGACACGCAGCTCAGCGTGATGACACGTTCGGACATGGACATCGCGAGCAGGTCATCCCAGTCGAGGGTCAGTTCGTCGTCGACCATGCCGTGCACCCGCAGCCGCCAGTCCTGCGTGCTGAGCCGCGGCACCTGCAGAGCGGTGTCGATGCGGTAGAACTCCGCGTTGTCGGTGACGAACGGCGTGGCGCCCTCGATCTGCAGTTGTGCGCCATCCGGGATCGGCTCGGCAGCCGATGCCGGCACCGGCAACCTCACGCGCCGACGTTCGGCCAGCACATCGCCCGCCCGCGACAGTTGCCGCGCGACCAGCGCGGACGCGCCCGATGCCGCGCCGATCAACACGGCGGCGGTCAGGAACTGTCGGCGATTCCATCCGGCCTCCGCCGTCCGGATCCTCGATCCGGCACACAGCAGCACCAGCACGCCGGCGGCGACGATGCCTGCGGCCAGCGGCGGCAGCACGAACGACGGGTCCGACGTGGGCCGCGTCGTCGTCGCCACCACACCGAACGCCGCGAACGCGACGACGACCGCGATCCCCCAGGGGGGTTTGCGCACCTGGATGATCCCGGCCACCACGGCCAGCGCCAGCAACGCCGCGCCGACACCCACCATCAACGCGGGCTTGTCGGCGGTGCCGAACGTATCGATGGCCCATTCGCGGGCAAACGCGGGTGCGTGGTCGACGAGAAACGCAGCCACCGCCTGATAGGGCGACGCGAACGGTGACACCAGCACGGCCACCAGCTCACCGACCGCGACCCCCGCCGCCACCGCGAGGATGCCTGCCACGGCTGCGCGTACATATGTTTCGACTCGCATGGTCTGCCTCCTCGCCGCGGCCTTCAGGTCTCAGCCAGGCATTCGTCCGCGCGGACTCACCGGATTGGTGCACCGCGCCGACCTGCATCGATGAGCCAGTTTTCGAAATCCCGCAAATCCGACCCATCCGGCTGCGCAGGTGCGCCGAATGACCTACAACCCGCCACGCGGCGGGGTGTCAACCACAGATTGGATCGATCATGGCTCTCAAGCGAATTCAACGTGTTCTGACGGCCGCGGCAGGTGTCACGCTCGCCGTCGGACTCGTCGCCGGCTGCTCATCCGACGACGACTCCTCCTCCGAGACGACCGCCGCGACCAGCGCGCCGATGAGCAGCATGGCCTCCGAAAGTGATTCGGACACTGCCGCATCCGGCCTCGTCGGCCCCGGTTGCGCGGCGTACGCCGAAGCCAACCCGACCGGCCCCGGTTCGGTGGAGGGAATGGCCACTGCCCCGGTCGCCACCGCCGCAGCCGCCAACCCGATGCTGACCACGCTGACCCAGGCGGTGTCCGGCGAGCTGAATCCCGAAGTGAATCTGGTGGATACGCTCAACAACGGTGAGTACACCGTGTTCGCACCGACCGACGACGCGTTCGCGAAGCTCCCGCCGGAGACCATCGAGACGCTCAAGACCGATTCGGCGATGCTGACCGACATCCTCACCTACCACGTGGTTTCCGGCCAGGCTGCCCCGGATGCAGTCGTCGGTGAGCACGAAACCCTACTCGAGGGCCAGTCGGTCGAGGTGACCGGTGAGGGCGACGAGCTGATGGTCAACGACGCGGGCGTCGTGTGCGGTGGCGTGCAGACCGCCAATGCCACTGTCTACCTGATTGATACGGTGCTGACGCCGCCGGCAGAGTGATCGCCACACCGCTCGCACCACGGCTCCAGTCGCTGGTCGATACGGCGCTGACGCCGCCGGCGGAGGTAATCGCCACACGGCTTCAGTCGCTGGTCGAGTAGTGACGAACGTAGTGAGGAGCGTATCGAGACCACCCTGCGCGGAGGTCTCGATACGCTCCTCGTCGTCGTTGCTACGGCCGGATCACCTCACCGGACGAGTTCGCGCAGCGACATGCCGGCCGGTACCTCGTTGTGGCGCAGGTAATGCAGGAACACCGTGCCCGCAGCCTCGGCGGTGAAGACCTCGTTCTGGGCAACCCGGTAGGAGTGTTCCCCGACCGCGATCTCCACATCCGCGCCGCCGGCCGCATCGGCCACCTCTCCTCGCCCCAGAACGTACTGGCGATAGGCCCCGTCTGCTTCCTTGCGCCGCACCTCCAATGTCATCGCGTCTGCGCTGCCGCCGGCTTGCAGGAACGATGACAACGATTCGTCGCGTTCGTGCTCGCTCAAGTCGTCGAGCCACTCCTGGCGGACGAGCCGGGACAGGATGATGTGCTTCTTGGTTCCGCCGTTCAATCGGGTGAGCGGGTGAGTGACGAATCGAGTGGGCATCCCGGAGTCCATCGTCACGGTGGTGCCGTCCGAGAACTCGTACACATGCGTCGGTTTCATCGCAAGTCATCCTTCGCGTTCATGGCCGGTCTATCACGTGGGTGATCTTAACTCTGGTGCCGTCGGGGAGTGTCACCGTTGCGGGGGTCTCCGGACTGACACGCGCATCGAACTGCTTCTGCTGCGGCGTCTTGCCCGCGCTTCCGCTCTTGATCTCGATCCCCGAGTACGTGCCGTCGCCGTTCGGGATCAACCCGTCGTAGAAGCGACCTTGTTTTCCACCCTCGAACGACGCGCGACGTTGGTCCCGGATGATGGGCACGCCGAAGTCGTCCTCGAGTTTGTCGAGCTCTCGCTTCTCCGCGTCCTTGCCGCTCCGACCGTCGTTTCCGTTGGCGTAGCGCCCCTTCGCGTCGCGTCCGTCACCTCGGTCGCGGTACTCGTCCGGCTCCTCGCTTGGCCGCGGCTCGGTGGTCCTCGGAGCGGGTGACTGACGTGGCGCAGGTGTCTTCGGAGGTGCCTGCCGTCCTGGGACGGCCGGGGGTCGCATTCCCGGGAAGCCGCCACCGATCATCGGCGGAACCGGCGACAACGGGCATACGACATCGCACTGCTCGTTGTCGACGATGCCGTCGTGATCGTCGTCTTCGCCGTCAATTCCGTGTGCCCCGGGACCGTTCAGCAGCCTCGTGGATCCATCGTCATCATCGCGGCGCGGCGATGTCGGCTCGTACCGCGGCGCGGGTCGGTCGGCAGACGGAGCGGTCCGTCTGTCCCGTTGTTCCTGCTGCCGTTGTTCTCGCCGCTCGCGCTTCTTGCGCGACGACCGACTCCGCTCCGATGAGTTCTTCGTCTGAGTTTGTGGCGCTCGGGTTTTCGGGGAGAACTTGTTCGGTCCCCGATCCGGTTTCGGGGTGGCCTTGCGCGGGCGGTTCGGTTTGTCGGCCGCGGGCGGTGCGGTCCGCTGCCGCACGTTGCCGGCGTTCCCGCCCGACGACGGTCCGCTGTTGCGGCCGCCCGCCGATGGTCCCGGTTGGGCCCGGGGGGTCATCTTGTTGATCCCGCCTCCGCCGGACGGGGACGATTTGTTTTTGCCGCTCTTGCCATCTCCGGATTGCGACAATGACCGATCGTTACCCATACCCGTGGCCGACGCCGCCTCGGCGTGCGTCAGGGGCAAGAGGACGATCAGGAACATCGTCGCAACGGTGAGGCATGCGCGGACCAGTGAAGCTCTGTAGACGTGTGCTCGCATGATGTCTCGATCCGTTCTGTGTGGTGGATGGAGCGATCCGAACGTAAGTCGCTCGTCACCAGACCGGAATCTGCAGCAGCCGAATGTCTTTCCTGCGAACGACGGCCATTGGTCCGATGGATGGACACGGGGAACAAAACCGTGCCGCCGTCGCGTCGACGCGGACGTGGCGGTCGGCCCCCGGGCGGGTACCGGTCGGCCGGACCGATGGCATACCCGGCCGTGCATCACATCGACGACTGAACGTCGATACTAAGTGAACGGGCGTACACTCAATGGCATGATCGGATCTCCCACGGCCCGGACCGACGAACTCGGCGCGCTCGCCCAGTTGGGCGTCACCGAGTTGCGCTCCGCGGTGTCCGGCCTCGGCGCGATGCACCGGTCGGTCGCGGGCACTGTGTTCGGCGCGCTTCGGCCGGTTCTCGGGTCAGCCATCGACTCGCCACGGATGGTCCACGACGCCGTCACCGACGGCGCCTACCTCTCGATGGATGCCCTGCTCGACACCGCGTGGTCGGCCGCCGATGCCATGCCCGCCTCGACATTCGCCGTCTCCCAGACCCCCCACGGCGCCGTTGCCCTCGGCGTTCTCAACGGGCTCATCGGCGACGACCTCGACGCGGCGGACTCACCCCTGGCCGCCCGCATGTCGATCCGGTCCGCAGGTCGGCCGATCCCGGTTCGTCCCGCGGCCATCGCAGACGAATTCTCCGACGCACGCGGCCACGTCGTCGTCTTTCTGCACGGGTTGATGGAGTCCGAACAGGCGTGGACCATCGGGGGTCGGCCGAGCTACGGACACCGACTCTCCGGGGACATCTCGGCCAGCGAGGTCCAGATCCGGTACAACTCCGGCCGGCACATCAGCCAGAACGGGCTCGACCTCGCCGATCTGCTGGCCGATCTGGTGCTGCTGTGGCCGGTGCCGGTCTCCCGACTCACCCTGATCGGGCATTCCATGGGTGGGTTGGTGATCCGCAGTGCGTGCCATCACGCCACCGAGCGCGGCGACTGGTGGCCTCGACTCGTGACGGAGACCGTGTGCTTGGGTACGCCGCATCTGGGTGCACCGCTCGAGCGCGGCGTCCATGTGTTGTCGTCGATGCTGCAGCCGCTCTCGGCCACACGTCCGATCAGCAACCTGCTGCGTCGGCGCAGCGCCGGGGTACGCGATCTGTTCCACGGGAATCTCACCGCAGCCGATTGGGCGGAGCAGGATCGCGACGCCTGGCAGCATCCCCCCGGCGCCGACGTCCCGCTGCTGTCCACCGCGCGGCACCTGTTCGTCACCGCGACGATGACACGCAACCCCGCTCACCCGTTCGGCCGCCTGATCGGTGACGGCCTGGTCCTCGCACCGAGTGGTCGCGGCGAACCCACCCGCAGCCGCCTCGGCCTGCGGTTCTCCGACGGCCTCGACCTCGGCGGTGCACACCATTTCACGTTGTTGAACAACGACGACATCTACACCTGGCTGCTCGCCCAGCTGCGACCACGCCGCGCGCTGCCAAGCGCACCCCCGGATCCGTAGTACGAACCGACCGAAAATCGCCGGTTCGTACTACGAAATCGGCGGGGGTGGCGGGGTCACGGGCGGGGCAACTTGCGGTGCAGTGGGTTGGTGGAGATCGGGGTTGAGCGGCGTGTGCTGTCCGGGAGATTCGACACCACCGTCGGTGTCTCCGAACTCGCTCGCGTCGCATCCTGCAATCGCATCGCCGCCGAATCCCCTGCGCCCAGTGACGGCGCACCGATGACCCGCCGCGCATCGTCACCGCAGTCCGGGCAGGCCGACCGATCCGGGATCGACGCCATCGGATGGCGTTCGACGAAATCGGGGCAGTCCGCCGGACACCGGTACACGTAAGTCGGCATGTCGGTCACCGTAGCGCTTGCGCCCGGATCCCGTGTGCCGTTGGCCTGCCATCCGCGCCCTCGATCACTACACTCATCACCGTTACTTCCATTCGGAAGCAGGGTCTCGACCGCACTCGCGACCAGAGCATCGTGATGAGAAGAGGACGTGTCATGCCGGAGTCGCTGTACCCGCTCGATTCATCGAAGAAGTTCACCGATCAGCAGATCGTCGGCCACAACAGGTGGCATCCCGACATTCCGGCGGCGGTGACCGTGAAACCCGGTGACACGTTTCGTGCGCATTGTCGTGAATGGTTCGACGGCGCCATCCACAACGACGATTCGGCCGAGGACATCCTCAACGCTCCGCTCGACGGTGTGCACGTGTTGTCGGGGCCGTTCGCGATCGAGGGCGCCGAGCCGGGCGACCTGCTCATCGTCGACATCCTCGACGTCGGGCCGATCCCGCAGGAGGACTCGGGCCCACTCGCCGGCCAGGGCTGGGGGTACACCGGCATCTTCGCCAAGCAGAACGGTGGCGGCTTCCTCACCGATCAGTTCCCCGACGCCTACAAGGCCATCTGGGACTTCAGCGGCCAGAGCGCGACGTCGCGGCATGTCCCGCACGTGAAGTACACCGGCATCGTCCATCCCGGCCTGATGGGCACCGCGCCGTCACCCGAACTGCTGGGAAAGTGGAACGCACGTGAGGCGGCGCTCATCGCCACCGATCCGCAGCGGGTGCCGCCACTCGCGCTGCCGCCGCAACCCAAGGACGCCATCCTGGGCACCCTGACCGGCGCCGAATTCGACCGCGTGGCAAGCGAAGCCGCCCGAACCGCGCCGCCGCGCGAGAACGGCGGCAACCAGGACATCAAGAACCTCACCAAGGGCACCCGCGTCTTCTACCCGGTGTTCGTGCCCGGCGCGAAGCTCTCGTTCGGCGACCTGCACTTCTCGCAGGGAGACGGCGAGATCACCTTCTGCGGCGCCATCGAGATGGGTGGCTTCATGGATCTGCACGTCGATCTCATCAAGGGCGGCATGGACACCTATGGCGTCACCGAGAATGCGATCTTCATGCCCGGCAACACCGATCCGCAGTACTCGGAGTGGATCGCGTTCTCGGGTACGTCGGTCACCCTCGACGGCGAGCAGCGCTACCTCGACTCCGACCTGTCCTATCAGCGGGCCTGCCTGCACGCCATCGACTACCTGACGAAATTCGGCTACAGCCCCGAACAGGCCTATCTACTCCTCGGGTCCGCTCCCATCGAGGGCCGACTGTCCGGCGTCGTCGACATCCCCAACTCGTGTGCCACGGTGTACATCCCGACCGCCATCTTCGATTTCCCGGTCGCGCCGTCCAAGGATGGACCGACCACCATCGACCCCGGCATGGGCGCCCCCACCGCCAGTTTCTGACCGCCGACCGTTCCTCCCCCGGATATCACTTCCCCCGCCCAAAGCAACTGGGGGACAAAGCGATACCCAGGGGAAGAACCGGTCGGGACCGGGCTTGCTAAGCGGCCGGCTGCACCGGCGCGTTCTTCAGTTCGCGCAGCGCGGTGCGCAGACCCCGACGCTTCCCGGTCGCCGGATCGACGCCGAAGTGATTCGCCATGCCTTCGCGCATGGCGAACCGCAACTCCGACGCGGTCTCCGGTGCATCGTCGGACGTCGCCTTGAGCAAAGCGTTCGGCACGGCCAGCTTCGCAATCGTCCGGAACGACTGGAAGTACTGGTGGGCAAGCGAACCCGTGGTGTAGGGCAGGTCGTACTTGTCGCACAACGCCCGCACCCGGACACCGATCTCCTCGTACCGGTTACTCGGCAGGTCGGGGAACAGATGGTGCTCGATCTGATGGCTGAGGTTGCCACTCATGAACCGCATCAGCGGTCCGGCGCGGAAGTTGGCCGAGCCCAGCATCTGTCGCAGGTACCAGCGGGGCTGATCTTCGTTCTCGTACTCCTCGACGGTGAATTTCTCGGCGCCGTCGGGGAAGTGGCCGCAGAAGATCACCATGTACGCCCAGTAGTTGCGCACGATGTTGGCGGTGAAGTTCGCCGCGATCGTCGGCTTCCAGTTCGGGCCGGCGAGCGCCGGGAAGATCAGGTAGTCCTTGGCGGCCTGCTTGCCCACCTTGCGGGCGATGATCCGCAGGTCCTTGAACGCCTGACGATACGACTTCTCCTTGTTGCGCAGCTTCTCGGTCTCCAGATGGTGCAGCGCCACACCGTATTCGAAGAACGTGCCCAGGGTCAGGTTGTAGATCGGGTTGCCGACCATCCACCATTCCCACGGCTGGTCACGGGTGACACGCAGAATCCCGTAGCCCACGTCGTCGTCCATCCCCACCACATTCGTGTACTTGTGGTGCACGAAGTTGTGCGAGTGCTTCCATTGCACGCTGGGGCAGGTGGTGTCCCACTCCCACGACGACGAGTGCACCTCGGGATCGTTCATCCAGTCCCACTGACCGTGCATCACGTTGTGACCGAGCTCCATGTTCTCGATGATCTTGGCCAGCGAGAGCATGGCGGTGCCGGCGACCCATGCCGACTTGCGGTTGCTGAACATCAATGCGAGCCGGCCACCGGCGGCGAGGCTGCGCTGAATCGTGATGGCCCGTCGGATGTAGCGGGCATCGGCTTCGCCGCGGGACTCCTCGATGTCGCGCCGGATCGCGTCGAGTTCGGCCCCGAGGGCCTCGACGTCGGCGTCGGTCAGATGAGCGTATTGGTCGATGTCGGTGATGGCCATCGATCCCCCTAGAGGTCGAGTGTGCATTCCCCGGACACGCTGCTGATGCATGTCTGGATTCGTTCACCCTCGCGGCGTTCCTCGCCGTTGCGCAGGTCGCGCACATATCCCCCGGCGAGGGGTACCACGCAGGTTTGGCAGATACCCATTCGGCAGCCGAACGGCATCTGGATTCCCAACTCCTCGCCTGCTTCAAGGAGTGTGGTGGCGCCGTCGATCTCGGCGGTCTTCCCCGACTTGGCGAAGGTGACGGTGCCGCCTTCACCACCCACGTCGGTCCGCGCGATCGCGAACCGTTCGATGTGCAACTGGTCGCGCAGCCCCTCCTCGGTGAAGCGCTCCTCGACCGTGTCGAGCATTGCCACCGGCCCGCACGCCCAGCACTGGCGGTCCCGCCAGTCCGGCACCTCGGCGTCGAGTTGCCCGATGTCGAACTTGCCCTGCTCGCGCGTCAGTTGCAACTGCAGGTCGTAGGAGAGGACGTCGGCGTCCATCTTCTCGAGTTCCTCGAGGAAGATCACGTCGTCGCGGGTCGGCGCGGAGTGCACGTGGACGATGTCGGGCACGTTCTCCCGCGACCGTAGCGACCGCAGCATCGACATGACCGGAGTGATGCCGCTGCCGGCGGTGAGGAACAGCACGCTGTCGGGCAGCGGCTCGGGCAGATGGAAATCGCCTTTGGGTGCGGCGAGCCGGATCACGGTCCCCGGCGACACGCCGTCGACAAGGTGGGTGGAGAGAAAACCGTCGGGATTGGCCTTGACGGTGATCGCGATCGTCTTGTCGGAGGTGTCGCCGATCGACGTCAGCGAGTACGACCGCCAATGCCAGCGACCGCCCACCTGCAGCCCGATCCCGACGTATTGGCCCGGTTTGTACGAGTCCGGAAACCCCCAACCGGTGCGGATGGTGACCGTGGCCGAGTCCTCGGTCTCGCGCACCACCTCCAGCACGCGGCCGCGCAGTTCGCGCGCCGACCACAGCGGGTTGAGCAGGTGCAGGTAGTCGTCGGGCAGCAATGGCGTGGTGGCGCGGGCGATGAGCCCGCGCACGATGTTGACCTCTGGTTTTCTGGCCTCGACGTCGGCCGCCGGGCGTTTGCTCCACTTGAGCAGATCCATGCGTGGCACCTCCGGTGAACCTTGTGCACGACTGTACACAGAACCGCGCGGGCGGGGCCCGATCCATCGATTTCCGGTCGACCGTGGGCTCGAGTCGACCGCAGACACCCAGTCAACACTGAGAGTCCTCAGGTTGTCTGCAGAATGCTCCCAGCTTCGGCCTCTAGGTTGGCTTTCGTGACCGGATCCACCGCTGCGCGACGTTCCTCCCTCTCGCGCGCAGCGGTGGTGACGGCTGCATTCCTCATTGCGGCCGCGGTGTTCGCCGTGGCCGTGTGGACGCGGCCCGGCCAGCGCGTCGATCAATGGCTGCTCGACGTGTGCCGGGCCCTCCCTGCGGTCGATGACCTCCCTCTCCCGCTCACCATCGACGTCGTCTCCCATCCCGCCTTGTGGATCGCGGTGGCGGCGTCGGTGGTGGTGCTGGTGCAGTGCCGCCGGTTCTCCTCACGCACCGACGCCCGCCGTGGCCTCGCGAGCACCGCCGCACTGCTGGCCTTCGCGCCGGCGACGGTGCTGGTCGTGCAGTTCCTGCGTGATCACGTGCTCACGCGTCCGCAGTTGCATTCCTGGATCGCGGAGACCGCGAACTCCGCGCCGAGTGGTCATGCCGCCGCGGTGACGGCGGTCGTGGTGGTACTGGTGCTGGCCAGTCCGCCACTCCTGCGCCCTTACGTCGGCACCCTGGTGGGTACCTGGGCCGCGGTGCTCGAATTCGTCATCGTCGCCGCCGGCTGGCACCGACCCAGCGATGTCATCATCTCGACCCTGCTGGTCGTGGGCGCCGGCATGCTGCTGCCCGACCCGTGGCGGGGCACGGTCCGTGGACAGGCGCCGCGGTGGTCACTACCCATTCCGCTTCTCATCACGGTGTCGGCGCCCACGGTGGTGGCCAACTTCTATCCGACCATCACGCAGGTCGCCGCGGCCGGCGCGATCGCGGCGGTGATGTCGATGGCCGTCCTCGCGCTCGGGGTGGGCCGAACCGCGCGCCGCGCGAATCGCAACCCGACAGCCGAGGCCAGACCGACCGTGGGCGCGACACCCCCGACCCTTCGCTGACGCGTTCGGCACCAACGCGCGCGAGCGGCCGCACAGCGGCCAACGGCGTAGATTCGGACATATCGGACCTACGAGACGACGTTGCGGCACACGACCCATCACCGGCAGGCGCACGGGTGGTGCGGTCACGCGGTGGGCCGGGGTCGCCACGATCTTGCTGATCACCGCCATGATCGGATTGCGCGTTCCGACAGCACGATTGCCGGCCGAGCGGACCACGGCGGCCGCGGACACGGCCCACTCGTCGAGCATCGGGTCACGGGCGATGCGCGCCGCCGACGTCGCTGCGGGTGCAATAGCCGACGTCGACGTGGCGGTGGCCGTCCTGGACCGCGTCACCGGCGACGTGGTCGGGAACAGCCAGGCCACAGGGCCGATGTTCAGCGCATCGTTGGCGAAAGTCGTCGTCGCGGTGGACGTGTTGGATCGCCGACGTTCTGATGCTCTCCCGCTGAGCGCGAGCGATGTCGAACTCATCCGCCGCGCACTCGGTCCCAGCGATGACAGCGCGATGAACGACTTGTGGACGAGGTTCGACGGGATGGGCGCGGTCGGACGGGTGGCTACTCGACTCGGGCTGACCGACACCGCGGCCCCGATCGAGCCCGATATCTGGGGTTGGATGACCACGACCGCATCCGATGCGACACGGCTGCTGGCCTACGTGGCCGAGATGCCGCCACCCGACGCCGACGTCATCATCGGCGCTCTCGCACAGGCACCGCCCGTCGCCGCCGACGGTTTCGCGCAGGACTTCGGTCTGCAGGCGCCCGGGATTCGTGACGTCACCGCAGCCAAACAAGGTTGGATGCGGTGGCGAACAGACACCGCATATCTGCACAGTGCCGGGTTCGTCGGCGCGGACCGGCGATTCGTGGTCGCAGTTCTCGGTCGGCACACATTCCCGGGTCCCGACTGGCAGACGCTGCGCCGGTCGGTGACCATGGCTGCGACAGCAGCGGTCGGCGTGTTACGCGGTCGCATCGGTTCACCTGGCGCCGGCCAGCTCGCGGTACCGAACGTTCATCCTCCCGGGGTGGTTGCCCACCTACACTGACCGTCGTGACGAACGACGCCACGTCGGGTGGTGCACTCACACGGCGCCTCGGCGTCGGCGACGCGGTGACCATCGGCCTCGGATCGATGATCGGCGCCGGCGTGTTCGCCGTGCTGGCGCCGGCCGCGCGGGCGGCCGGATCGGGCCTGCTCGTGGGTCTGGCGATTGCCGCGGTGATCGCCTACTGCAACGCCACCTCATCGGCCCGGCTCGCCGCGCTGTACCCCGTCTCCGGAGGCACGTACGTCTACGGCCGCGAACGTCTCGGCGAGATCTGGGGCTACCTCGCCGGGTGGTGTTTTGTGGTGGGCAAGACGGCATCGTGCGCCGCAATGGCTTTGACGGTCGGTGTCTACCTGTGGCCCGACCACGCGCACGCCGTCGCGGTGGCCGCAGTTGTCGCAGTCACGGCGGTCAACTATCGGGGCATCCGGAAGTCGGCGCTCGTGACGCGTGCGATCGTCGCGGTGGTGCTGGCAGTGCTGGCGGCGGTGGTGGTGGCCGCGGTGTCGTCGACTCCGGCCGACACGGGCGAGCACCTCGCGATCGGCGACGATGCGTCCGTGTACGGGGTTCTGCAGGCTGCCGCACTCCTGTTCTTCGCCTTCGCCGGGTACGCGCGGATCGCCACGCTCGGCGAGGAGGTCCGCGACCCCGCCCGCACCATCGGTCGTGCGATCCCCACCGCTTTGGGCATCGTCCTGGTGGTCTATGCGGCGGTGGCGGTCTCCGCGTTGGCGGTCGTCGGACCTGCCGGGCTGGCCGACGCAGCGGCACCACTCGTCGAAACCGTGCGCGCCGCAGGTGCTTCCGGATTGGCGCCGGTGGTTCAAGTGGGTGCCGCGGTCGCGGCGATCGGCTCGCTGCTGGCGATGGTGCTGGGTGTCTCGCGTACCACCCTCGCCATGGCGCGCGACGGTCACCTGCCCCGCTGGCTGGCCGCGATCCATCCACAGCACCGGGTGCCGCATCATGCCGAACTGGCGATCGGCGTCATCGTTGCGGTGCTGGCCGCCACCGTCGATGTGCGTGGCGCAATCGGGTTCTCGTCGTTCGGTGTGCTTCTCTACTACGCCATCGCCAACGCGTCGGCGGCCACCCTGACCCGCGATGAGCGGCGGCCGGCGCGGGTGGTCACCACCCTGGGTCTCGTCGGCTGTGTCAGCCTCGCCGCGACTTTGCCGGTCGGCTCGGTGATCGCCGGTTGCGTGGTGGTCGCACTCGGCGTGGCCGTCTATCTGGTGCGGACGATACGGCATCCCCGCAGGTAGTACCAACCAACTATTCCGGATTCCCATGAAAGTGACTGGAGTCCGAGAGCGTTGACCGCAATCAGCCGTGTCAGGCCCATCCGAGGGGATATCCCCTCGGACGACCCCCACGAAGCCGATTTCAGGAGGCACTCACCAACGCGGCCAGGTGTTCTCGAAACTCGGGTTGATCGGCTGCAGGTGGGCGGTGTCGTCGCGGTTGTCGATGCCACAGCGGTCGCCGATTCCGCAGCCGAGGTTGTGCTGATGGAGTCGTTCGAGCGCCGCTTCGTCGATCTCGTCTCGCCGGGTCGGTAACACCGCTGGTCACCGACCAGCGAGGTCATCTCGTTTCTCGGCACGTGACCCACGACGTAGAGTCGGAGTCATGCGAGTGGTGGCGTCATGACTCAGCACCGCGACCGCGATAGCGAGGGTCACGCCCGCCAGGCGCGTCCGCGTGACCGGCTGGGGCGACCATTGCCCTACGGCGCGGAGGGTGTCGAGCCGGTTCCCGAGGAGGCGTTGCCGCCACAGCAGACGATCGAGCTGGCCCGCCGACTACTCGCCGAGGGGCGGCCGTTTTCCGCCCACGAGGTCTTCGAGAACCGCTGGAAGGACTGCCCAGTGGATGAGCGTCCACTGTGGCAGGGGCTCGCACAGCTCTGCGTGGGTCTCACCCATCACGAGCGCGGCAACCCGACCGGAGCCAGACGCCTGTACGCCCGCGGCGCCGAGCGCCTGACCGAATACGGCGCGACCGGGGGCCTCACCTTCGGCCTGCACCTCGACGCCATCTGCAGCTGCGCGCAGGAACGTTTCGGCGGCTGATCACGGGCCCGACCGGTACGCGTAGGCCCTGGGCGCCCTACCGCCTCCGGCGATGCCGGCGGGGCACCCGAACCCTGCCGACGGCAACGCCGATGTCGCCGAGAGAATCGGACAGTCGTCGACCAGACGGATGAACCGCACGCAATTGCCACGTCACGGCGATAATCTTCGATGGGGACGGCGGATGGCGCGCCGCGGGCGGCGAGGAGCGTGAACGATGTCGATGGACGTCGAAGCGGGTCCCGTCGTGTCTCTCACCCTGTCCGGGACCGTCCGCGCCGACGTCGACGGCCGTCCCGCCGAGATCAAGTCGCGGCGTGGGCGCGCGGTTCTGGCGCGCCTCGCCGCCGCCGACGGCCGGGTGGTGTCCACCGATCGACTCATCGACGACCTGTGGAACGGCGAGCCGCCACCGAAGGCTCTCGCCGGATTGCAGGTGCACATCTCCAACCTGCGCCGCATCCTCGAACCGCAGCGGGCGCCACGCACCCCGGCGCGGATCCTGGTGAGCGAACCTCCCGGCTATGCGCTGCACCTACCCCGAGATGCGGTGGACCTGTGGCGCTTCGCCGATCTGGCCGGGACCGCAGGCCCCGACCCGGCTGGCCGCTACGCCCGCCTCGGCGAGGCGCAATCGCTCTGGCGCGGTGACCCGTTCGGTCCGCATGCCGGCGACGAGTGGGCCGGCGCGGAAGTGGCCCGGCTCGAGGAGCTCCGGCTGCACACTGTCGAACAGCGTGCGGCCGCCGCGCTCGACCTGGGCCGTCCGGCCGAGGTCGTCGCCGAACTGCCCGCGCTGTGTGAATCCCACTCCACCCGCGAGGAGTTGTTCCGGCTGCTGGCGCTTGCCCAGTACCGGCTGGGCCGCCAGGCCGACGCATTGCGCACCCTGCGATCGCTGCGCGAGTACCTCGCCGACGAACTCGGCGTCGACCCGTCGGTCAAGATCCGCACTCTCGAATCGGACATCCTGCGACAGGACCCCGCGCTCGATGCACCCACCGCGACACGGGCTCCCGAGGCCCCGCCGACCGTCTACGCCGACCCACCCGAGGTGGACCGCTCCGCCGGTCCGGAACACCGGGAGTCCGCCGGACGGGAATCCGAACTCGAGAAGCTCGCCGAGCATGCCGAGACGGCGCGACGTACCGGGCTACGCATCGTGTGGGTCACCGCGGAGGCCGGTGGCGGGAAGACCACCCTGGCACGAACCTTCGGTCAGCACCTGCGCGCGTCGGGATGGGTCACCGCATTCGGGCAGTGCCCGGAGGTCGACGGCGCCCCGAGCGCCTGGGCGTGGCGTGAGGTGGTGGCAGAACTCGACGGCGACAACGAGATCGACGACCCGTTCCTGATCGCCCGGCAGGTGCGTGGTGCCTGCGAGTCCCGCATCGCCGACGGCCACGGGGTGGCCCTGATCATCGACGACACCCACCGCGCCGACAGCGCCACCCTGCAGGTACTTCGACAACTCGTCACCTGGCTGGCCGACCGGCCGGCACTGGTGGTCGCAACCTACCGGCCGTCGGAGGCGAGCATCGAACTACTCGCCACCGCAGCCGCATTGATCTCCGCCACCGCCGATCATCTCGTTCTGGCGGGACTGTCCGATGACGGAATCCGGGCGCTGGCCGCCGACGCCGGCCTCGACCCGGTCGACGACCCGACTTTGGCGCTGCTGCGTTCGCGCACCGACGGGAACCCACTGTTCGTACGCGAATTGGCGAAACTCGTGGCCTCCCGCGGCACCCGAGACGCGCAGACGGCGGTGCCCAGCGGAGTGCGGGAGGTGTTGCTACGCCGGGTGGAGCGACTCCCCGAACAGACGGTCACGATGCTGCGCCTGGCCGCCGTCTGCGGCCGTGAGTGCGACGTCGACACGATCATCGGACTCTGGCCCGACGACGATGCCGAGGACACCGTGCTCGACGCCATCGACTCGGCGGTGGTGGCCGGTCTGCTCAGCGCCGAAGCCGACCGCGTGCGGTTCACCCATGTTCTGATGCGTGACGCCGTCTACGACGCCATCCCGACGTTGCGGCGCCGGCGGCTGCACTGGCGCACCATGCAGTTGCTGGCCGCCCGCAACCCCACGGTCACCGACGAGTTGGCCGTGCACGCGGCGCTCGGCGCATCGAGCAGCACCGCCGACGATGCGTTGAGAATCGTGGAAGAGGCAGCGCGTCATCGTTTTTCGTCCGAGTTCGCCGCCGACTCCGCGCCACTGTGGCAGCACGCGGTGGATCTGCACGACCTGGCCGGTCACGCTCGCTCCACCGCATCGGCCGATGATCGGGTGCGGATGGTCCACGCGTTGTGTGATCTGGTGACCGCGCTGGCTCATCGGGGCGAGATCTCTGCCGCCCGCGCTCGGCGCGAGGACGCGTTGCGGCTGGCACGAACCGTCGACGACCCGGACCTGGTGGTGGCGGCGTTGACCTGCTGGCGCACTCCGTGGATCTGGTCGACACGCACCAAAGGCGTTCCCGACGAAGTGATAACGGCGGCCGTGCTGGATGCGCTGTCCGGCGCCACCGGCATCGACCGGATGCATCTGCTGATCAGCGCCGTGTTCGAGTTCGAGGGCTCCGATGACGCCTTCGCCATCGAGTGCGCCGAAGAGGCGCTGCGGCTGGCCCGGGACGCCGACGACGTCGACCTGCTGTGTGCCGCACTCAACGCACGCGTGTTCACCGCGCTGGGCCCCGACAGCCGCGATCAATACCCGGCGTTGGCCGCCGAATTCCTGGAACTGACCCAGGAATCCGGCAACCGAGGCTACGAGGCGGCCGCCCGCTTCTATCTGTTCCTGCTCCGCATGTCGCAGATCGATCTGCCGGGTGCGGTGGCGCAGATGCAGGCCGGCATGCAATGCGCCACCAGCGGTCGGGTGGGTGAGCTGGTGGTGGTGTTGTCGGCGTTCAGCGCGGTCACCGACGTCCTGCGCGGCGAACTCGATTCGGCAGCAGCCAAATACACCGCGCTCAGCGCGCAGCTGCGGGCGGCCGGGATGCCCGCCGGCGGGGAGTTCGACCTGATCGGGCACTTGTGCGTCGGCTGGTTCCGCGGCTCCATCGGCCATCTCGTCGACGAGGTCGCCGCGGTGTTCGAGCGTACCCCGCACTCCGTGGGATGGGTGTACGTCGATGCGCTCATCGACGCTGGTCGCATCGACGAGGCTCGGGCCATCGCCGAGACCGACCCATACGCCAGCCGCGACTACTACTGGACGTCCATGGAGGTCTTCCATGCGCGTGCGCTGGTCAAGCTCGGCATGGTCGACGAAGCCGCCCGGCTCTACCGGTTGCTGATCGACTGGTCGGGCACCATCGCGGGCCTCAACGCCGCCAGCGTCTCGTTCGGCCCAATCGATGTCGTGCTGGCCGAGCTCGCCGACCTGATCGGTGAACATGCTGCGGCCGAACGTCATCGGCAGATCGCTGCGGATGTCGAGGAGAAGGTGCGGCGCGGTCTGGCGGCGATCAGTTAGCGGGTGTCGGCCCGTTCCGGTCGGTCGTGTCGCGATCGGTGGCCGGGCGACTGGTCACGACCGCCGCCCACAGCACGGTGCCCACGATCGTCGCGATCCATCCGGCCAGGTACAGCGGTGAGACGGTCGGCGCAGGCTCGGGCAGAGTGTTCTGCGACCAGAGCGCGAAGAGCCCGAACGCCGAGGTGAAACCGCCGACGCCGAACGCGCACGCCGCCAGACCCCAGCGCCGGGTGCACAGCGCCGCCGCCGACAACACGGCCACCGCGAGCACCAGGATGATGTCGGCGCGCATCAGGAGCGAGGCGTCGGGCCCGCCGGCGAACCCGGCACCGCGGAAGGTCAGCGGCAGGGCCGACGAGGCGGCCGCCACCACGACCGCCGTCCACAGTCCGCGCCGGCGCGGTCCGCCGGGACGCACCTCGCGGGCCACCCGCCGTTCGATGCCGGCGAGCTCGCGATGGTAGTCGGCAAAGACGTCCTTCATCGCGCACCTCCCAACAGTCGTTCGCCGATGTATCCACCTTCCCGCACACCGGGCGGTATTGCGAATGGGGCAGATCCGACGTGGTGGGTTGCGCGGGTCGCCTCGGACGGCGCAGGTCGGCTCAGAGAACGCGGGCCGTCGACCGCCCGCGCGAATCGCGCCGACCTGCGGAAACGAAGACGACCCGCGTTCCGCCCAGGCATGCGGTTCGGGCGATCAGGCGAACCCACCACGCCGGTGGTCGGCGGGGACCGGTGTCACGACAGTGTCCTCACCCAGCGGCCGCCGCAACGACCACCGCGGGGTGAGTGTGCTCGCCGACATCTTCCACTCGCCGTCCTCGATCTGGTACTCGTCGTCATACTCCCCGGTCATCAGCAGCTCGGTGCGGTCGAGCAGGTTGACCTGTCGGAATTTCAACGTCCAACGGCCGGTCGCCGTGGTGGCGGAGGTGAGCGTGATGTCGGGGTGCAGGCCGTGATGCATGTCGAGAATGACGTACTGTCCGTCGACCCGATGCAACGCCACCTGTTCGAAGATCCGCGTCATCGGCGTCGCGTCGTCGAACGCGCCCAGCGGTCCGTAGTCGATGCGTGCACCGGACCGGATGAAACACCGGCGGAAACCGTTCGGGTCCTTGCCGTCACACGCCCGCCAGTAGCGGTGTTTCAGCTGTTTGATCGCCTCGATGCGGTCGAGGTCGTCGAGTCGGCGCGCGAGGTCGTCGGTGGACGTCATGCGGTCACGATAGGTGCGGCGCCGAGACCGGCGCGCCGATTCGTCAGTTGACGGGTGCGATCTCCTGCGGCCACGCGACATGCAGGTTCGGAATCGACTTCTTCGCTTCCTCGGTGCGCTGCTTGGTGGCCTGCTGGGCGGACTTGGCCGCGCCGGCACCGAGCACACTGTACGGGGCCATCGCCTGTTCGGCGGACCAGTTGAGGTCGAAACCGGCGATCGACGCATCGACATCGCCGCGCGAGTTGACGACGTAGTCGATCGGCGGCAGGCGTGCCTTCTGCGCGTCCTCGCGCGAAAGCGTCAGCTCGAACTGGTTGGCATCCGGGTTGGGCAGCGGCGTGGATTCTGGATCGCCCGGCTGCCATGGCTCGTCGGGGTTGGCGCCGGGGTCACCGGCACCCAAGGCATACGCGACGGCACCGCCGGCGGTTCCACCGAGGGCTGCACCGACTGCAGCACCCGCAGCGCCCACGCCCACGGCACCGATGGCGCCGCCCGCGGCAAGGCCGATACCGGCGCCCGCCAGCGCACCGAGCCCAATCGCATTCATGTACCCGATCGGGCCGAAACCAGGGATCACGTTCACACCGGCGAAGGTCACCGCGTTGTAGATGCCGCCGGCAACCGCACCGACACCGGTGCCGATGATCGCGCCACCCACAGCGCCCATCGCGGCAGCTGGGATACCCAGTGCCACAGCACCTGCCGTACCGCCCGTCATCACACCGATGATCGTCGCGGCCGCCTGGCGGGAAGCCTCGTCCTCGGGCACACCCACCGAGATCAGCCCTTGGGCGATTTTGGCCTCGCCGTACGCCGACCACGCGTTGACCGAGTTGACGTCCTTCTCCGACATGCCTTCCGGGATGTCGGTGATGAAGTTGCCGACACGGATCTTCTCCGGCGGCGGCGCGATCGGACGCACCGGCGCAACGGGTTTCGGAGCGGTCAGCGGGCGCTGGGGCACCGGGTCGTAAGACTCTTCGTAGGTCGGTGCGGTGTAGGTGCTCGGCTGGACGTACGGCTGGTACGGCGCTTCCTGCGGAGGCGCGGGGATTGCACCCGGACCAGGCACCACAACCGGGACGACCTCGGGCGTCGGTGTGGTGCCACCCTGCTGCGGAGCGGCCTGTTCCGGAGTGGTCCCGCCCTGCTGCGGTGCGGTGTCGCTCGGGCTGGTGCCGCCCTGATGCGGTGCCGCCTGCGCCATTCCGGCTCCGAAGCCGACCGCGATGGAGGCCGCCACGGCCGCCGAGGTCAAGCCCATCATCACCGGCGTGCGGCGTTCACCGTTCTCGCGACGGCCCTGTGTGCGCTGTGATGGATCACCCATCGATACAACTCCCCTGTCATCCAGAACCCTCCCCCGAGCGCCTGGTCGTGCTGATTTCGTGCTGCGGTTGTTCGCGTGGTTACCGCTGGTGGTCGCGCGTACAACCCGTCGACGGACACCCTGATCGGGCCGCCAGGCCGGACGGTGTCGCTGAGAACGTCAGCATCGAAGTAGAACGTCGGCACCGTCCCCACAGGACGCACCGACTTCCCCCGACAGCAGCATCACAACACTTACCCCCGACAAAGCTCTGCCGCGACGTCCACCGATGCACCAATGTGGATCGGTGGCGTAGCGTCTCGGATTCTGACATGCGTGGGGCGAAAGCAGCGAATCGGGGCACCGGGTAAGCGGCTCACGGGACAAGATTCATTCATTCGGTTGACTCACCTGAGGCAGCGACCGCCAGCGATCAGTTGATCGTCGCGCGCACCACGACCGCCGTGTCGTCGTCCACCACGGCCGCAGTGCACGCGAAGGTGTTCGTCGGTCCGTACGCGGCCTCGCTCAAGCGGTAGCCGGGGATCGTGATACTGCCGGACATCGCCCACGCGACGTCGATGGTATCCACGCTGTGACCCGCGTTCTCGACCGTCGTGCGGTCGTCGTCGGTGAGACCGACGGGACGGGTCGACACCTCGGAGAACTCGGCAGCCTCACCAACCTCGCCGTTGGCGGTACCGACACCGACGGCGTCGAACGTCGCCTGCACCTTCGACCGCAGCGCTTCGGTACAGGCCGAGGTGGCGACCTCTTCGCTGCTCTGCCGGCCCTGCATCGTGAGATAGCCCTGCCAGATGACGACGACGAGGATCACCGTCACGACCAGCCCGATGCCGGCGCGCAGCGGTGTCAGCTCACGCCGGACGCCCGCCCATCGATCCTGCATGCGCCGTTGATACCACGTCGCGCGCTCGCCAGGGGACGACTTCGAGGCCGCCAGCAGTTGTCCCGAGCATGCCGGTTGACTCCGATCACGGCGGAGTCGTCCCCCACCATTCGCACGAACGACAAGGCGGGAATCGCCTCGTCTGCCCCGTAGCGAATTCGATAGAGTCCGCCCCTTGTGAACATCAATCGAATCATCGCGGGCGCATTGATCGGTGGGGCCGCGGTCTTGGGTATTTCCGTCGGAGCCGGATCGGCAGAAGCCAAGATCGACCCGGGTCAATACAAGATGCAGTCGCGCGTCTACGGGTTCATTCCCTACCCCGACACCAACGTCAAGGTCGTCGGTAACCGGATGTATCAGGATTTCTACGGCGTCGGCCCATCGAACTCCTCGACTTTCGAGATCGACCAGACACGCCGCGGTGGCATTACGTCAACCCTCACCACGCACCCTTTGATGCAGTGGTACGCACGCACCGAGTGGTCGAAGACCAAATCAGGCTACCGCGGCACGAACTACGTTCTCGGTGGCATCCCAGTCGCCGACTACACCCTCAAGAAGACTCGCTGAAGGTTCGTCCCCCGGGTATCGCCACATTCTCCGTACGTTTAGGGAGAGTCTGCCAAAACCCCGGGGGACAACTACCCGCCCTGCCGTCCCCGCAGAACGTTCTTCTGAATCTTTCCCGTCGACGTCTTCGGCAGATCGGCGAACACGATCTGCTTGGGAACCTTGAAGCGCGCCAGACGTTCTCGAGCGAACTCGATGAGATCCTCGGCCGTCAGCTCCGCGCCCCGACGTACCGTCACATAGGCGACCGGCACTTCACCCCACCGCTCGTCGGCGCGGGCCACCACCGCCGACTCGACGACGTCGGGGTGACTGTCCAGCACGCGTTCCACCTCCACCGACGCGATGTTCTCGCCGCCGGAGATGATCACATCCTTGCTGCGGTCGCGGATCTCGGCGTAGCCGTCGGGATGCATCACCGCGACATCGCCGGTACGCAGCCAACCGTCGATCGTGGCTGCGGCGGTGGCGTCGGGATCGCGGTAGTAGCCGAGCATCACGTTGTTGCCGCGCGCCACCAACTCGCCCTCGGTGGCAGCGTCCGCCGGGACGTCGGCGCCGTCCTCGGTCACCACGCGCAGCACACCAGCGGAGATGTTGCCGATTCCCTGACGCGCCTTGAGGATCGCGCGTTCGCTCGGATCAGTCGCATTCCATTCGGGTTGCCACTGGTTGACGGCGATCGGGCCGAACGTCTCGGTCAGCCCGTACAGGTGGGTGACCTCGATGCCGAGGTCGGCCATCCGCGACAGCAACGCCGGTGATGGCGGCGCACCACCGGTCGCGGCCTGCACGGTGTGCTCGAGGCGCGCGGCGGCGGGGTCCTCGGCGATCATTGTGAGCACCGTCGGCGCGGCGCTGAAGTGGGTGATGCCGTCGGCGGTGAGATGCCGCCAGATCTGAGAGGTGTCGATGGCGCGAAGGCACACATGGGTGGCGCCGGCCGCGGTGAGCGCCCACGTGAAACACCAACCGTCACAATGGAACATCGGAAGCGTCCACAGATAGTTCGAGCCCGGACCAACACCGGAGTGATACGCCATCGCAAGCGACTGCAGGTAGGCGCCGCGATGGTGGTACATAACGCCTTTGGGCCGCCCGGTGGTACCCGAGGTGTAGTTGATGGCGAGCAGCCCGCGTTCGTCGACGTCACGCCAGATCGGGGTGCTGGAGGTGGTGAGCAGCGGCTCGTACTGGTCGTCGGTGCCGCCGGCGATCACCACCCGGATGCCGACCGCCTCGGCGACCGACCGCGCCGTATCCGCGAACTCGTGCGTCGCCACCAACAGGCGTGCGCCGCTGTGATCGAGGATGTAGCCCAGCTCGGCTTCGGACAGTCGAATGTTGAGCGGCACCAGCACCGCTCCGGAGCCCGGTACTGCGTTGTGCATCTCCAGCATCACGTGACTGTTGGCGCACAGCGCCGCGACGCGGTCGCCCGGCCCGACGCCGAGGCCGGCCAGTGCCGCCGTCAGCTGCGATGCCCGTTGGTAGAACTCGGCGTAGCTGAACGTGCGGTCGCCGTCGATGATGGCGGTGCGCTCGGCGAACACCGCCGCAGCACGCGACAGAAACGACACCGGACTCAGCGACGCGAACGTGAAGTCGGCCGGCGCGGGTCGGTCCGGGTCCGTCATAGGTGCTCGACTCCTTCGTCGTCGCTCGCGGTTCGTCCCCCGGGTATCGCTTCCTCCGCCAGCGGCCGTCGGGGGACAAAGCAACACCCGGGGGAGGAACTATCCGACGACCCCTACGGCGGGGCGGTCGGCGCCAGGTAGGTGCGGGTCACGGCCGGCCAGTTCGCGATGGCCTTCTTGGCCGGCGAGACGACGACGGCGGGCGGTGGCCGGCGGACAGGCGCCGGTGTCGGGGTCGTCGGCACAGCGGGCGCCGCAGTCGTCTCCGTCGCCGTCCGCACCAAGGCCTGTACCTCGGCGGCCGTCTTCTCCAGGCGCGAAATTCGCGTACGCAGGTAGGTGTCGACCCGGATGAACTCCGACTGCAGCCGGGCCACGTCGGCTTCGAGACGTTTCGCCACGTCACGCTTCTTGCCCATCGCACGGCCCATCCTCGGTTGTCGCCTGGCCCTCACTCTACGAGGCAACCGCGGCAGACCCGAGGACATCGGGACGTGTCGTGGCCTCCACCCCTACACCGCGCTGGGCTCCCGACTATCGGCTGCCGCCACCGCCCGGAAGTCCCGGGTGAAGTCGACCGTCCGCATCTGCGCGATGAACTGCGACGCGAAGCCCGGATACATGGTGGCATTGAAGCCGTCGTCGGTGAGATACCAACTGCGGCAACCGGAATTCCAGGTGGTGTGCTCGAGCCGCTTCTGGATGGCGCGGTTGTAGGCGTCCTGTGCCGGTTGATGGACGTCGAGCAGCGTGAGGTCGCGGTCGCGGACCAAGCCGATCGCGGTGACGATCGCGTCGATCTGCGCCTCCATGTACACCAGCGCCGAGTTGTGGCCGGGTCCCGAGTTGGGGCCGAAGGTGAAGTACAGGTTCGGATAGCCCGACACCGCGAAACTCCGGTACGCGTACGCGCCGCGTGACCATTCGTCGGCCAGCACCCGGCCGCCGCGTCCGCGGATCGGGATGGGCGTGCCCTGCTTGGACACCTCGAAGCCGGTGGCGAACACCAGGCAGTCGAAGCGCCGTTCGATGC
This sequence comes from Gordonia sp. NPDC062954, assembly GCF_044543825.1. NCBI lineage: Bacteria > Bacillati > Actinomycetota > Actinomycetes > Mycobacteriales > Gordoniaceae > Gordonia > Gordonia sp. NPDC062954. The sequence goes on from NZ_JBITWL010000010.1 coordinate 160,194, forward strand.
CTTCGACGCTGCGCACCCCTCGTTCGCAGATCCGGGCGATCGGCCAGGTCACCAACGTGCAGTTGTCGGCTTGCAGCGCAGGGTAGTAGTCGCTGGTCATCAGCAGGCGTTTACAGCCGGCGCGGAAGTCCGGGGTCAGCTGTCGTCGCATCCACGGGTCGCGCACCTGTGCGCGCAGGTTCGCCTTGGCGACGGCCTCGATGACCCGGGTGAACGGCGAATTCCACACCGCGCCCACCGCCACCGACTCATGTCCCCAGAACCACAGCTGACGCGCGAGGTTCTGCGTGAGCGGGATGGCGCCGTATAGCCGTCGCGCCGAACCGGAGATGGCTCTGTCCAGCCGCGGCAGCACCCATCCCGGGGTGCGTTGGAACACGGTGACATCGGCACCGTCGCGGACCAGTTCGGGGATGATCTGCACCGCGCTCGCGCCGGTACCGATCACGCCGACCTTCTTGCCGGCGAAGTCGTAGGAATGGTCCCACGCCGCCGAATGCATGCGGTGGCCGGTGAATTCGTCGATACCCGGGATGTCGGGGTAGCCCGGCGTGGACAGCGGACCCGATGCGATCACTGCGGTGCGCGCGACGATCGGTTTGCGGTCGGCGATGTCGACACGCCAGGTGCCGGCGGTCTCGTCGAACTCGAGGCCGGTGACGAGATGGGAGTAGCGGATGTGTCGGTCGAGACCGTGGTCGGCGATCATCGTGTCGATGTAGGCGAGGATCTCGCGGCTACCCGAATAGGTGTGCGACCAGTCCGGATTGGGCGCAAACGAATACGAGTAGAGCCGCGACGGGATGTCACAAGCCGCTCCCGGATAGTCGTTGTCGCGCCAGGTACCGCCAGGCCGCACATCGCGTTCCAGAATCACGAAATCGTCGTGGCCGGATTGCAACAACCGGATGGCGGTACCGATGCCGGCGAATCCGGCGCCGATGATGACTGTGGTGGTGTCGGCGACCACCGTGGTGCCCCCGTTCATGCGACCGGCTCGTAGGTCAGTTCCTTCGACCAACTGGGTTGAGGTCGCAGCAGGAAGCGTGGATAGTGGTCGGTCAGCTTCACCATGGTGTCGGCGAAGTAGTGATAGGGGCTGTCGCGGTTGATGACCCAGCCGGCGTGATACTTGAGGACCTGATAGGTGATGAGCCGGGTGCCGTTGCCGCGCTCGCCGTTCTTCTTGAAGCGCTTCATCGCTTCGTAGAGTCGTTCTTCCTTGAGGCCCATGTCGACGATGTTGTCGCGCATCTTGTTCAGCAGCGGAACATACATCAGGGCGCCGATGAGGACGCCCGGCGACGCGACGGTACCGACGGCTTCGATGACGAGTTTGCGAGCGCGGGCGTTGCCGATCATGTCCAGCGCGTGGAAGTCGACGGCCAGGTGGCGTGATTCGTCGGCGTTGATCTTGCGGAACGCCTCATGGCACACCGGGTCGTGCACCTCTTCGAGCAGGAACTTCAGCAGCGCACCGTCGAGCGCGACCTCGAGCATGGGGATCACCGTGCCCAGCACCGGCGACGACATCCGGTCGGCGAAGGTGTCGAGCCATTCGATGGCCAGCCGGATGTTGACGTTGGGTTCGGGCACCTCGTCGTCTTCGAGCATGCCCCACCGCCGCATCAGGGCCAGTTCGGCGTTGGCGTGTTTCTGTTCTTCGGCGTGGAAGTATCGGTAGATCTCGGCGAGGGTGTCGTCGGGGGCCTTCTTGGCCAGGGCCGCGAAGCCGCGGGCGCCGACGTTCTCGATCCACACCAGATCCGCCATGAATGCCTTGAGTTTCGGTTTCTGTTCGTCGGTGATCAGCTCGGCACCCGGGGCGTCCCAGTCGATGTCGGCGAGCGCCCATTGACGGTCTTTGATGGTCTGCAGCATGTCCTCGAGCACGATGGGCATGTCAGGCTCCTTCCGTGATGCGATCGGCAGGTTGGGTGGTGGTGGGTGCGAGTCGGTGCAGAATGCCGGCGCCGAAGGTGTAGGTGCGCGGCAGCAGTCGTTTGGTCAGCCAGATCGCTTTGGCTTCGAGTTGGGGCACCACATACAGGTGGCCGCGGTCGTTGGCGTCGAGCGTCTGCCGCGCCACCTGCTCGGGTGACCGGCCGCTGACGCGCATCAGGGTCTCGGCGAGTTTCTGTGCCTCCCCGGTGATCCGGCCGTCGGCGGCAACATTGGTCTTGACGAAGGTCGGGCACAGCACGGTGACGGCGAGGTCGGTGCCGGACAGTTCGGCGGAGATGGTCTCCGACAGCGCCAGCACCCCGGCCTTGCCGACGTTGTAGGGCGCCATGCCGGGGCCTGCGGCGAAGGCGGCGGCCGACGCCACGTTGATCAGTCCGCCTCGGCCGGATTCGCGCAGTTGCGGCAGGAAGAGTTCCGAGCCGAAGACCATGCCGCGCAGGTTGATTCCCAGCGCCCAGTCCCAGTCGTCGATGCCGATGTCGCCGACGGCGCGCCCGCCGATGCCGACGCCGGCGTTGTTGATCATCAGCGAGGTGGGTCCGCCGAGGAGTTCGGGTGCCCGCGCGGCCAGGGTGCGCATGTCGTCGGGGTCGGCGACGTCGCAGAACAGCGCCTCGGCCTGGCCGCTCCCGGAATCGCCGATGAGCCGGACGGTGTCGAGGGCGCGGTCGACGTCGATGTCGGCGCACAGTACGCGACCGCCGCGGGCGGCGAGTTCCAGCGCGAAGGCTCGTCCGATACCGCTGCCTGCACCGGTGACGACGGCGCGGGCCTGGTGTGATCGTTTACTGGTCATGTCGTGGCGTGATCCTTCTGCTGGGCGACGGTCACATCGACGTCTGCGGATGGACCGAAGGGCTGCCGGATGAACGCGGCGATCTGCCGCAGGGCAGGGGTGGCTTCCGGAATGAGCGCCGGAAGTGCTTGGAACACATGGGTTTGGCCCGGCCATTCCCGGAGTTCGCAGTCGCTGCCGGCGTCGATGAGCATCCGCTGCGCCTGCCGGGCGTCGGTCCCCAGCATCTCGGCGCCGCCGACATGGATGAGGCTGCGTGGCAGATCGTCGGCGCGTTCGAGGGTGAGCTTGAGCCGTGGCAGGTCGTCGGGTTGGCCTCGGGTGTAGTGCCGCACTAGTCTGCGTGCCGCCCGCGCGGAGATCAGCGGATCGGGGCCGTGCTCGCGTTCGCGCAGTGCGGCGAGAGTCAGGGTGAGGTCGACCAGCGGCGACATCAACACCACCGAACGGGGTTGCGGCCGCCCGTGACGAACGTTCTCGGCCAACAGATCCAGGATGAGGTGGCCGCCCGCCGAGTCACCGGCGACGGTGATGTTCTCCGGCCGGTAGCCGATGTCCTGCAGCCAGGCGTAGGCGGCTTCTACGTCGTCGGCGGCCGCCGGGAACGGATGCTCCGGGGCGAGGCGGTAGTCGACGGTGAACGCCGGCATTCCAGTGAGATGCGTCAGGCGGGCGACGAGACCGCGATGGGTGCGCGCCGAGCACACGGCATACCCACTGCCGTGAACATAGAGGATGATCTGGCGCGACTGCATCACGTCGGGTGGATACACCCATTCGCCACGAAAGGTGCCGGTGGCCAGACGCTCAACGCGAACGTGGTGCGGCGGCGGGCAGCCGATCAGCATGCCGGCGGCCACGATCATGCGCGAGGTCCGGATCTGCAGGGCGCCACCCGGCAGTATCTCGGCGAACGGTCGGAGCGTCCGCCGGGTCACCCAGTTCGCGAGGCGAGAGGCCGATGAGGTTTCCGTCACACCCAGATCGCAACACTGACTGCGCCATCTGTCAATGGCACAATCAGTAATGCCTGGCTGCCGGGCCCCGCCGGACCTGCCTTGTAAGGTGGGGCGCACCACGGAGGTCGGGAGGTACCAGGGAGATGGCGCGAGTGCCGTCGACGCGCTTGGCTCAGCTGACGACGCTGATCGAGCAACTGTCGGCCACACCCCGATACGTCGGAAAACAGTCACGTGATCTCGAAACTGCGGTCGCCCGATTCCTCGCCGGCGCCACCCATCAGGCGTCACGCCAACCCGAGGTGGCGCGCTACCGGATTGACGATCTGGCGCGGGTCTCCGGGGTCACCACTCGCAACATCCGGGTGTATCGCGAGCGGGGGTTGCTACCCGCACCGCGCCGCGTCGGACGCGTGACGCTGTACTCCGACGCGCATGTCTCGCGCCTGGCGTTGATCAGTTCGATGCTGTCGCGCGGCTACGCCCTCGCCCACATCGACGAGTTGCTGACCGCCTGGCAGAACGGCGGTCAGATCGCCGACGTCCTGGGCCTCGAACACGATCTGACCGAGATCCAGGAGTCCGGTGGTGTGCGGAGCACCACGCTGGCCGAGTTGTCCGAGGCCGGCATCGACGACGATGCGGCCACCCGATTGGCGAAGCTGAACATCATCACGATCATCGCCGACGATGAGGTGACGGTCGACGAGCCGGACGTGCTGAATGCGATCTTGCCGCTGATCACCGAAACCCGTTCGGCCGCAACCGTGATCGACGTCGTCGAGCGCGTCTACCCGGCCTTCGAGGCGCTACATCAGACGCTGGTCGAAGCCGCCGACACGCTCACCACACCGGCCGGCGGCACCTCGGATCAACAGCTCACCGAAGTGACCCTCACCCTGATCCAACTACGGGCACTGGCCGATGCGGCCACCCGCGCCACACTCACTCAGACGACGAACACGCTGCTGGCACAGTCACTCTCGGATCAGACCAGCGGACCGACTGCCGACTGAGCAACGACTGTCCCCCAATCGGTGGACCCCGCAGTCCACCGGCACATCACCCGGTCGGCGGAATCCGCATCGGTGCCGACCGGAGCAGAGTCATGGGTGTCGCCGGAACGACCACCGCCCCGGCCCGAACCCAGGAGAACGATCATGAACACCACCACTCGCCGCATCGCCGCCGGAGCAGCCGTTATCGCCGCCACCGCGGGCATCGGATTCGCCGTCGCCGGAGCCGCCAACGCCGGCACCCTGCCCGTCACGCGTCCCGGCGAACCGACCGTCGCGATGACCATCACGAACCACACCGACAAGCCCGAGTACCTCATCGGGGCCACCACCGGACAGTCCGGTCAGTGGGTGAATGCGCCGCAGCGTGTGCTGTACCCGGGTGCCAGCGAAACCATCACTGCCGTGGCCCCGTTCAGCAACTATCTGACGGCCAACGCGCAGTACAAGATCGGCCACGTCGGACCGACCGCGAACTACGAGATCGAGAACATGAAGGGCAACGTCAACACCTCGATGAGCGGCATCTGGGGCCCGCACGCCCAGAACTACTGGATGAGCCACACCATCAGCAGCCGCTACCCGAATGTGAACGTCGGCTTCGATCAGTGGTGAGTGGGCCGATGGGAGTGGGCGGCCCCTGGGGCGGTTTCGGCGAGCCAACTCGCGCGCGGCCGGTCGATTACTCCCCACTCTCCGCCGTCGGCAGCCGCCACCCGAACGTCGCCGTCGGCGGTGCGTCCTTGGTGTAGAGCCGCGCCGGGCGCCCACCACCGACTCGCGTCGCCGGCTTGCCCTCCGGGGTGATCTCGGCGGCCAGCAGCGGCTGCACCCGACGGTTGAACGAATCACGCATCAACCGCCGTCCGAGGATGGCTTCGTGCAGCTCACGCAGCTCCGAGAGCGTGTAAGGCGGGTGCAGCAGGTTGTCCGGATCGGGCTGGTCCTCGTAGCGATCACGAAGGTTGTCGGTGGCGGCTGCAATGATCGCGTCGTGGTCGAACAGCAACCGCTCACCTGAGGCCAACCGACCGTGCGAGGTGAGCGGTGCGAGCTCACCGTCGACCTCGGACAAGTCCGCGGCAGGCAATGCCACGGCATGCGCGATCGAGATCGTCCACCCGCGAGGATCTCGATCTGGATCACTGAAGACCGCCAACAGATGCGGTCGGACGTGGTCGGGCGAGAGCCCCAGTTTGAGTTCGAGAACCTCACGCACCGTCTCGTCGACGGTCCGCCGTTCGCGGACGAACCGGCCCGGCAACGCCGCACCTGCGGAGTCCGGATTTCGTTGGATCACCACGCACAACGAACCGTCGAGCACCGTGAGAACGGCGATGTCGACGGCGACGTTGGGCCGCGGATAGTCGCTGAGGCGAGAGGTCGAACATGCACTCACGACCCAACCCTATGCGAATGTCTGCGCAAAGTTGTATTCTCAAAATCGCGCAAAGTCACCGCCTCGGTCGGATGCCAGGTGGGAGGAAGGAATGACGATGAAACTCTCCGCCGCTCTCGACGTCGAGGTGGTGGCTCACGAGGCCGCCGACGAGGTCACCGTGTTGTTGGAATTGCAGGCACCCGCCGCGCCGGGCACCGACCGTGCCCCCACCGCACTGCAGGTGGTGCTCGACCGCAGCGGGTCGATGTCCGGGCCGCCTCTCGAGGGTGCCCGCGCAGCGTTGGCCGGGGTGGTCGCGCAGCTCGATCCGTCCGATGTGTTCGGTGTGGTCACCTTCGACGACTCCGCCCAGGTCGTGGTCCCCGCCGCAACACTGGCCGACAAGCAACGCGCCACCGACGCGATCACCGCGATCACGCCCGGCGGCTGCACCGACCTGTCGTCGGGCTACCTGCGGGGTCTGCAGGAACTGCGTCGCGCCACCACCGCGGCCGGCATCCGCGGCGGCACGGTGCTGGTGATCAGCGACGGACACGTCAACCGCGGGATTCAGGATCTCGACGAGTTCGCGAGCATCACCGCGAAGGCCGCCGCCGACGGCATCGTCACCTCCACGTTGGGGTACGGCCGCGGCTACGACGAGACACTGCTGTCGGCGATTGCCCGCTCCGGCAACGGCAATCACGTGTTCGCCGACGACCCGGACGCCGCCGGCAGCGCCATCGCCGGCGAGGTCGAGGGGCTGCTGGCGAAGTCGGCGCAGGCGGTGACGCTGACCGTGCGGTTCGTGCCGCAGGTTCAGGAGCTCTCGGTGTACAACGACCTACCCGCGCACCAGACCGCCGACGGCGAGGTGATGATCGAACTCGGTGATCTCTACGCGCTCGAGGAGCGCAAACTGTTGCTGCGGATGAAGGTCGACGGCCTCGCCGCACTCGGACTCGCGCAGATCGCATCGCTGGAACTGCGGTATGTGGAGACGGCCACCCTCACCGAACACACGGTGTCGCTGCCGATCTCGGTCAACGTGGTGCCCGGCGACGAGCTCGGTGACCGCGTGCCCGACCCGAAGGTGCAGTCCGAGCGGCTGTACCAGGAAGCGCAGGCGGCCAAGTTGGAGGCATCGCAGGCCTACGAGGCCGGTGACCTCGACGCCGGATTGGCGTCGATGCGCGCCTCCCGCGACCGCCTGCAGGCCGCCTCCGCGTTGGCGATGCCCGAGGATCGCGCGGCAATCGACGCCGAACTCACCATGATCGAAGAGCTCAGCGCCGAGGCGACCATTACCGGAGCCATCTATGCCTCCAAAGCCACCCGCGACTCCTACCACCTCGGCAACCGCAAGCGCGGCCGTCGGCGGGACTGATCTCGATACCCAGTAACTGCTGGTCGAGTAGCCCGCGAGCCCCTAGGAGGCTGCTGAAGAAGTGGTCTGTGTGCGGCTGGCCGTCGGTAATGCTGGGTCTGTTGATCGCGGGCGAGTGTTGCTCGGGCGCTTGTCCCGCGGGGTCAGGCGGTGGTCAGGGTCCAGGTGTTGTTGGTGGTGCTCAGCCCCAGGGTGATCAGGCGGCGCAGGTTGATCGCGGCGGCGCGGT